>NZ_RWKS01000030.1:0-31549 GCF_003985085.1 Sphingomonas sp. TF3
CCAGCAGGATCATGACGACCGTCAACGCGCTACCCCATCCCTCTCGGATCGCTTCCCTTCGGTCCGCTCCGATGATGGCTTAGAACGCGATGGTGCTGGAAACCACCCGAAACATCGCGGAGGCGACAGGATCGACAGGGATGGCCAATGGCGACGGGGATCGCTTAGGTAGCGGCGACGGTAAGATCCTGCATTGAAAGGGACAACGGGTTGACGAGAGGAACGACACGCCGCGCGGTTCTGGCGGGCATGGCCGCGATCGGCGCGCATTCGGTGGCGGCACAGGGCCGACGGAGCTTGCACGAACCGGACCTCGGCCAACATGTCCTGATCGTCGACCCAGGAATGCCAGGTGCGCAACGCCAGATCGACACCTGGTTTGCGGAGCAGGAACGCGCGCATTTCACCGATCGCCGCTACGCCATCCTGCTCAAGCCTGGCACGCATAACCTCGACCTCAATGTCGGTTTCTTCACCCAGGTTGCAGGCCTGGGCCTCCATCCCGACGACGTGATCGTCAGCGGCCATGTTCATGCCGAAGCCGATTGGGCAAAGGGCATGGCGCTGGTGAATTTCTGGCGGTCGGTCGAGAATATGGCGGTCCGGCCGCCGGATCGCGCCGATCGTTGGGCCGTGTCGCAGGCCGCACCCTATCGGCGCATGCATCTCGCTGGCGATCTCGCGCTTGACGATGGCGGCTGGTCGAGCGGCGGTTTCATGGCCGATTGCCATGTCGAGGGCGTTGTCCGCTCGGGCACGCAGCAACAATGGTTTACCCGCAGCTCGCAGCTTGGCGGCTGGCAGGGAGCCAATTGGAACATGATGTTCATGGGGGTCACCGGAGCCCCGCCAAGCAGCTTTCCCGAGCCGCCTTATACCACTCTGCCGAGCGTGCCCGTTCTTCGCGAGAAGCCGTTTCTCCATGTACGGCCGGATGGCGGCTGGGCGGTGTTCGTTCCGGCGCTTCGTCGGGACGCGACGGGGGTTTCGTGGCGAGGCCGACCGGCGGGCCGCAGCGTACCGCTGGGGGACTTCCTGATCGCGGATCCGACAACGCCGATCGAGGCGATCAACCGCGCGCTCGCCGGCGGCGGCCACCTGTTGCTCACGCCGGGGGTATACCGGCTACGCGAGCCGATCCGCGTGCCCCGGGCCGACACCGTCGTGCTGGGGCTGGGGCTGGCAACGCTGCTGAGCGAAGCGGGCAATGCGGCGATGCTGATCGCCGACGTGCCCGGCGTGTCCGTTGCCGGCCTGCTGATCGACGCCGGGCCGCAACTATCGCCGGTTCTCATGGAAGTGGGGCCGAAGGGCGCAAATCGCGATCATCGGGCCAATCCCACGCTGCTGGCAGATGTGTTTTTCCGCGTCGGCGGGGCGGCAGTCGGCAATGTCGGGACGTGTCTCGAGATCAATAGCGGGCACGTCATCTGCGATCACCTGTGGATCTGGCGCGCCGATCATGGTGACAGCGATAGCGGCCAGGTCCACACCGGCTGGACCGAAAGCCGGGGTGATCATGGCCTCGTCGTCAACGGCGATGAGGTGACCTGCTACGGCCTGTTCGTCGAACATTTCCAGGGCTGGCAGACCGTGTGGAACGGCGAGAACGGGCGGACCTTCTTCTACCAGAACGAGCTGCCCTACGATCCGCCGAGCCAGAGTGCGTGGCGCGGGGATTCCAACCGCGGCTGGGCGGCGTACAAGGTTGCGGATCATGTCCGCCGCCACGAAGCCGTTGGAATGGGTGTCTATGCGAACTTCACGGCGGATCCGTCGATCGTACTGGCCAGTGCGATCGAAGTGCCCGGCACGGCGGGCGTTCGCATCAGCAACGTCACGACGATCTCGCTCGGCGGTGGCAAGGGCACGATCGCCCACCCGGTCAATGCTGCGGGCGCGGCCGCGCGCCCTGGAAGCATTCGGCAGACGTTGCGCCGATATCCCGGATGATTGCGGCAAGCATCCGGTTGGTCACGCAATTGCGGCGGCGCAAGACCAGCTTCGCCAACACAAAGGCGCTGACCACGCCAAGCGAGAAGCCGACACGCGACCCGTATCGTCATCCCAATCATTGCTCCGCAGCCGCTCGACGGCCGAGGCGGGTCGATGACATGAACGATATCGACGCGCCCATCAAAATGCGCGGTTACGAACCGCGTCAACCGCCGCGCGGCGGCGGCCTCGTCCTCGACCAGCAACAGTTTCATGGCGAAGCCGCCATCACGATCGTGGTGCGCCACCTGCTCCCACCCATCGGTCCGGTCGTCACTGTCGTCCTGCCACCGAACGCTTCGCTGATGCGGGCGCGGATATAGGCAAGGCCGGTACCCGATCCGATCGCGCCGCCTCCCGATTCCCGGCTCGGCGGGGTCACCATATCGAGGACGCGAAGGCGTCGGTCTGTACGGAGGATCGTCAGGACAAAGGCGTCACCGGTCGCCTAACGGCCGTGGACGAGCGCCTTCTCGACCAACGTCAGCAAGATGCCCGGCGGCACGTCAACACCCGTCGCCTGCTCTACCTCGACGCACCGATTGCACGATGGCTCCCTTACTATCGCGCGGATACAGGGGCGCGGCTGACGTTACGCCGATTGTTGTCCAACAGCAGCGGCTTGCCGAAAATGTTCCTTCCGGCGGCGGCAATAGATCCGACGCTGCGCACGCGGGACGTTCCGACTGCGGAGGCTGTAAAGCGGTTCGCCAGCGGTGACCTTTATTTCGAGCCGGATGCGAAATTCGACTATGTTCTCGAGAGCTGGATTATCGTCGACGCGGTCATCGAAGTGGTGACCGGGCAGCCGTTCCATAAGGCGATGCACGCCCTCACGCTCGACCCGCCCGGCTTGCGCAACACTGGTGCCGCTGCTGCCATGTCGCGGGCGAGAAAACGGTGCCGTCCTATCGCACCGTCGCGCTGCTCGAGCGCCGACCGTTCCAGCGACAGCCCTTTCTGGCCGCCGCCGGTGGCTTTTTCAGCGATGCGCACGATCTGCTTCGCGCCGTCCACCGGGTGTACGACAGGGGGTTCCTGTCGCGCCAATCGCTGCGGGCTCCTGAAACTGTCCGGGGACGGCGCAGTGTCGCGCGCCTTCCCGCTACAGGTTTTTCCCGACACCCTGAAAGGAAAAACCCCGGCGACCCTGCTGGATCGCCGGGGTTTTCGTTGGACCGTCCCGCGCGTACGCAAGAGATCCCGGTCGGCCCCGACACCTGTATAGGGGGTCGGGTGCCAGGGCCGGTCCGTCTTAGCCGAGCAGCTTCAGCACGCCCTGCTGCGACTGGTTCGCCTGAGCGAGCAGCGCGGTCGAGGCCTGGCTGAGGATCTGCGCCTTGGCGAGGCTGGTCGTCTCGGTCGAGAAGTCGACGTCCTCGATGCGGCTGCGGGCGTCGGTCAGATTGGCGACGTTGGTCGTCAGGTTGTTGACCACCGAGCTGAGGCGGCTTTGGCCCGCACCCAGCGTTGCCCGCGTCGTGTTGACAGCCGCGAGCGCGGTATCGAGCGCGCCAAGCGCGGTGGTTGCACCGGCTGCGGTCGAAATGTCCGAACCCGTCACGCCGGACAGATCCAGTCCGCCAACAGCGAGCGAAACCGTGTCGGTTGCCGACGAACCCGTCTGGATCTTCACGGTCGCGGCCGTGGTGCCGAGCAGCGACACGCCGTTGAAATTGGTCTTGCTCTGAATGTCGCTCAGCTGACCGGTCAGCTGCGTGACTTCCGCCTGCAGGTTGGTACGGTCGCCCGCTGCATAGGTGCCCGATGCCGACTGAACGGCAAGCTCACGAACGCGCTGCAGGATGTTGGTGACTTCGCCGAGCGCGCCGTCCGCCGTCTGCGACAGCGCGATGCCGTCATTGGCGTTGCGGATCGCCTGGTTCTGGCCCTTGATCTGCGAGGTCAGCGAGGAGGCGATGGCGAGGCCGGCCGCGTCGTCCTTGGCCGAGTTGATGCGCTTGCCGGTCGACAGACGCTCGATGCTGGTTGCCAGCGCAGCGCTGGCGGTGTTCGACGCATTGGTCGCGCGCAGCGCGGCGACGTTGGTTCCGATAACAGTCATGATGTGTCTCCATCGTGGTTCGGCAATCCCGCCGCCCCCTATCGGAGAGCCGAGCCGCCATCACAGGTAACGACCGACCGCGCCCGTGATTAAGCACTTTTGCAAACCACGCTATTTTATCCCCACCGACACCCCTGCGCACAATGTTGCGGCGACGACCGGTTGCCGCCGGAAAAATATTGCCGCTTTGCAACGTCCTTAACGGGTCGTTTACCACGGGTAGGGCATTCCTCCGCTCGACCAGGGGGAATTTCATGCGATCCATCGTCCCATCCGCCGCGATACTCCGCCAGCATTATGCGCTGGTTTCGACCTTGCGTACGCAAGGCTTCGCAATCGGCAGCTTCGAAGACGGCAAGCTACGCAGCGCGGACCTCTATCTCGTGGCCGAGGGCGAGACTCCGCCCGCCGCGGCGCGCACCGTCGTGATCGGCACGGAAGGGCGCTACATTGTACCCTCGCGTGACGGCCAGCCCGCCCGCATCGCCTTTTCGGGTGCCGATGCGGCGGTGGGCGCGGGCTTCGTCCGCGCACTGCTCGCCGAACCTGAAATGCCGACCGCCGCCGATCCCGAGAGCCTGGCGCTCCACACGCTTGCCGATCGCGTTGCTGCGGCCGACATCACCGTTCTCATCAACGGCCCGACCGGCACCGGCAAGGAAGTACTGGCGCGCTCGATCCACTTGAAATCGGCGCGCGCCAACGGGCCGTTCGTCGCGATCAACTGCGCTGCCCTGCCCGAGACGATGCTGGAGGCATTGCTGTTCGGCCACCAGAAGGGCGCGTTTACGGGCGCGTCGTCGGGCGGGGAAGGTTTTTTCCGCGCGGCCAATGGCGGCACGCTGCTGCTCGACGAAATCGCCGAACTGCCGCTGCAACTGCAGGCCAAGCTGCTGCGCGCGCTGCAGGAGCGCGAGATCGTCCCGATCGGCGCAACCACGCCGCAGGCGATCGACGTGCGCGTCAT
The DNA here is from genome assembly GCF_003985085.1 of Sphingomonas sp. TF3. Taxonomy (NCBI): domain Bacteria; kingdom Pseudomonadati; phylum Pseudomonadota; class Alphaproteobacteria; order Sphingomonadales; family Sphingomonadaceae; genus Sphingomonas; species Sphingomonas sp. TF3. The sequence continues at coordinate 5,028 of NZ_RWKS01000030.1, forward strand.
CGCTTGCGCCAATCGCGATCTGCAGGATGAAGTCGCGGCTGGGCGTTTCCGCGCCGATCTTTATTACCGCCTCTCGGTCTTCCCGCTCACCACCAAGCCGCTGGCCGATCGCCCGCAGGATGTGCCGGCACTCGCCGCAACGCTGATCCTGCGCCACGCCGGCAATCGCATGACGATCCCGTGGCCCGACCAGTCGGCGATCCAGTTGCTGATGCGCCACGATTGGCCGGGCAATGTCCGTGAGCTGGAAAACGTCGTACAGCGCGCGTTGCTGTTCGCCGGTGGCGACACGATTTCGGCCGAACACATCGTGTTTGATCGCCCCGCTGCGCGCGCCGCCAACGACCAGCCGGGGCAGCCCGCGACGCTTGGCAACATCGTCCAGATGCACGAATTCCAGGCGATCCGCGAAACGCTCGCGGCGTGCAACGGCAGCCGCACCGAAACCGCCAAGCGGCTTGGCATCTCGGAGCGTACGCTGCGCTACCGCCTCGCCAAGGCGCGCGAACAGGGCGATGACATCGTGCCCGCCACCAACCGGACGGCCTGGGCATGAGCATCGACGGCATTGGCGGTGGCGGCGCGATGGGCGTCGACCGGGTGATGGCGCTGCGCGCGCAGATCCTCGAACGCAACCAGGCGCTGGCCCGGGCTGGCACCACATCGGGAGCCGCCCCGGCGGCTGCGGCCAAGCCCGCGAGCTTCGCCGCGACCATGGAAGACGCGCTGAAGAGCGTGAACCAGGGCCAGGTTGAGGCCGGCAAACTGTCCGAAGCCTATGAACGCGGTGAGACGATCGACATCGCCAAGGTGATGATGGCGCGTCAGCAAGCCTCGGTCGGTTTCGAAGCAACGCTGCAAGTCCGCAACAAACTGTTGTCCGCATACAAGGACATTATGAGCATGCCGGTCTAAGATAGATGAGCAACGCCCTCACCCCCGCCCCGCAGTCCGGTGTCGCCGCCCTGGTGCCCGAACGCTTCGCCAACCCCTTGCAGCAGATCCAGGGTCTGCTCGCGCAACCGGCGGTCCGGCGCAGCTTGCCGATGGTACTGCTGGTCGGCTTGATCGCCGCCGCCGCGCTCGCCTGGATGATGCTCGCCACGCCGACGCAAAAGACGCTGTTCTCCGGCCTTGCCGATAGCGACAAGGCGTCGGTGACGGCGGCCTTGCAACAGGCCAACATCACGTCGCGGATCGACCCCGGCACCGGCGCGCTGACGGTCGCCGAAGACGATTATTCGCGCGCTCGCATTCTGCTTGCAGGGCAAGGCCTGCCCAAGGCTGCGCCCGGCGGATATCAGATCCTCGACAATCTTCCGATGGGCGTGTCGCGCGCCGTCGAAGGCGAACGTCTGCGCCAGGCACGCGAGACCGAACTCGCACGGTCGATCCAGGAGATCGATGCCGTTGCCGAAGCGCGCGTCCACCTCGCCACGCCCGAACAATCGGTGTTCGTGCGCGACAATGCCGCGCCGTCCGCCTCGGTGATCGTCAAGCTACAACCGGGCCGTTCGCTCGGCGACGCGCAAGTGTCCTCGATCGTCAACCTCGTCGCCTCCTCGGTGCCAGGCATGAAGCCCGAAGGCGTCACCATCGTCGACCAGATGGGCGGATTGCTCACCAAGGGTGCCAACCAAAGCCAGCTCGGCATAGCCAGCGACGAACGCATCGCCTTCCAGCGGCGCGTCGAGGAAAAGTACCGCGCCCAGGTCGTGCAATTGCTCACCCCGCTGATCGGCGCGGGCAATTTCACCGCCGAAATTCAGGCCGATGTCGACCTGAACGAAACCCAGGCGACGCGCGAAAGCTATGACAAGCAAGGCGCGCTGCGCGTCGAGCAGGGCCAGTGGACCGGCAACGGCAAGGACGCGCAAGCCCCCGGCGGCATTCCGGGCGCGCTGTCCAACACGCCGCCGCCCGCATCGACCCTGTCCGCCCCGCAACCCGCCGCAACACCGACCCCGGCACCGCCCGCAGGCTCGGGTGTCTCGACTCCCGGTGCCGCTGCACCGGTGGTGGCCGCCGCTGCCGGCGCGGTCAGCGATGCAATGAAGGCGAGCGACCAATATTCGCGCGCTTATGATCTCGGCAAGGAAGTGTCGGTCAGCCGCACCGCGCCCGGCACGATCACGCGGCTGTCGGTCGCCGTGCTGCTGCGCGACCCCGAAACCGGCAAGCCGCGCGGCACCATGGAGATCCAGCAAGTCACCCAGCTCGTCCAGACGGCGGTGGGCTTCAACCCCAGCCGCGGCGACCGCGTCACCGTGATCAGTCGCAAATTCGCTGGCGGAACCGCGCTGGACGACAAGCAGCCCTGGTATGAAGCAGGCTGGCTGCCGGTGGTCGCGCGCAATGCAACCGCACTGGTGATCGCGTTGCTGGTTTTGTTCCTCGGCGTCCGCCCGCTCGCCAAGAGCTTGATGAAGAAGGACCCCGAACCGGTCGCGCCGCAGGATCGCCCGGCGCTGGGTCGCGATCTGCTGAGTGAAGCGCAGGGTGGCGGACAAGCTCCGCCGCCGCCAACCGACCAGCCCGTCAGCATCGACGCGCTGGAAAGTGCCCGCAACTATGACGATCGCATCGGCATGGTGCGCGGCTTCACCCGCGACAATCCGGCGCGCGCCGCGCTCGCCGTTCGGGACATGATCAAGTCATGAACGCTCCCATGCGCACCTTTACCGGCGTCGAACGGGCCGCCGTGTTGATGATGCTGGTCGGCGAGGAAGAAGCCGCTGCGATCCTGCAAAAGCTCGACCCCGAAGAAGTGCGCCAGCTTGGCAAGGCGATGTTTGCGGTCGCTGATGTCAGCGAGGTCGAGGTCGAATATGCGCTCGACGATTTCGTCGGCAAGGCACGCGAGCGCACCGCGATCGGCTTCGACCCGCGTCCGCGGATCGAAGCGGTGATGACGCGCGCATTGGGGCAGGAAAAGGCCGATAGCGTGCTCGCACGGATCGTCCCCGCTGAAGATGCGTGCCAGCTCGATTTGCTCGACTGGCTCGACGCCAGCGAAATCGCCGCGATGATCGAGAAGGAACATCCGCAAATCGCCGCCGTGCTGATCGCCAATCTCGAACCCAGCGTCGGCGCGCAAGTGCTCGAACTGATGCCCGATGCGGCGCAGCCCGATATCCTGCACCGGCTGGCGCGGCTGGGGCCGATCACGCCCGAAGCGGTCGAAACGCTGCGTACGATGCTCGCCAACCGCGCAGGTGCTGCACAGGCATCGGCCGGGGTGACGCTTGGCGGCACGCGCGATGCCGCCAAGATCCTGTCGAGCGGCCGCAAGGCGACCGAGCTGCGCGTCATGCCGAAATTGTTCAAGATCGACCGCGACGTCGCCAAGGCGATCGAGGAAGCGATGTTCGTGTTCGAAAATCTGCTCGAACTCGACGACAAGAATCTGGGTACGCTCATCCGCAACATCGACAGCGACATTCTGACGCGCGCGCTCAAGGGCGTGGACGAGAGCATTCGCGGGCGCTTCCTGGGTTGCATGTCGAGCCGCGCCGCCGACGGCATTCGCGACGAGATGGAAGCACGCGGACCGATGAAGCTCTCAGAAGTGCTCGACGCGCAAAAGGTGATCATCCAGATCGCACGCAACCTCGCCAAGGACGGCACCATCCAGATGGGCGCGGGTGAAGACGATTATGTCTGAATTCACCGCCGGATTTTCCGCGCGCAGCCGGGGCGTGGCGGAAGCGCTGCAGGCCGCCTTCGCGCCGCGGGTCGCGGGCTTCGCCGCCGCCGATTTGCGCGAGCGGGCCGAGCGCGGGCCGGTCTCTTTCTCCCCCCACGACAGCGACGGCGAACGCCCGCGGCATTTCTCGCCCGCCGCCCCCGGCACCAATCCCACCGCAGGCTGGGATCCGTTCGATGCCAACCCGGCCCCGCCGGCACAGCCCTTTGTCGATCCAGTCGCGGTGGCGCATGAAGCGGGCTATGCGATCGGCTATGTCGAAGGCGGCGATGCCGCGCGCGCCGAAATGACGGCGCTGGCGGAACGCGACCGCGTCCTGCTCGAATCGCTCACCCAGGCGCTGCAATCGAACGACCGGATCGACCGCGAAGCGGTTGCGCGGCGCTTGCGCGAAACCGTGCTGTTCCTGGTCACGCGGCTGGTCGGCGAAGCCGGCATTTCGTCCGACCGGCTGGCCCAGCGGATCGAAGCCGCCGCCGACCTGCTCACCGATGCCACCGAATCGGCGATGCTGCGCGTCCACCCCGACGATGTCGCCTTGCTCGAGGGCAAATTGCCCCGCCAGATCTTCGCGGTCGGCGATGCGAGCGTGGCGCGGGGATCGTTCGTGCTCGAAAGCGCGTCGACCATCGTCGAGGATGGGCCGGACTTGTGGCTCGAACAATTGGCGCAAGCGATCGACCATGTCGCGGTGCCGGGGGCATGACCGACCCGCGCGCCGTTCGCCCTGAGCCTGTCGAAGGGCCATCGTTTGTCGCACCGCCGCTTGTGGGGCGAGAGGTGCTTCGACAGGCTCAGCACGAACGGAACACCAAGAGCATGCCATGCTGAACCGCTTCACCGGCGACTATCTCGACGCGCTCGGCCTGCCCGATTTCGCACCGCGACCCAAGGTATCCGGGCGGTTGGCATCGTTCGACGGATTGCTGATGGAGGCCGTTGGCCTGACGCTGCCGGTCGGCACGGTGTGCCAGGTCGGCGATCGTCAAGCGGGCGTCGAAGCCGAAGTGATCGGCTTCCGCAATGGCCGCACCTTGTTGATGAACCTCGGCGGCCCTGCGGCGCTGCTCCCGCAAGCGCCGGTACGCCCGCTCGGACCTCCGGGCGAGGCTGAGGTCGGGGCGGCGCTGCTCGGTCGCGTGGTCGATGGCGCGGGCAAGCCGATCGACGGGCTGGGGCCGATCCGCGGTGCGGGGCGCTGGCCGCTTGCGGGCAAATTGCAATCGCCGCTCGACCGGGGTCGCGTGCTGCACCCGCTTGATGTCGGCGTGCGCGCGATCAATGGTTTGCTCACCGTTGGCCAGGGGCAGCGCATCGGCATCATGGCCGGTTCGGGCGTCGGCAAATCGGTGCTGCTCGGCATGATCGTGCGCGCGGCAGAGGCCGATGTCATCGTCATCGGCCTGATCGGCGAACGCAGCCGCGAAGTCGCCGACTTCCTCGAAACCAAGGTGGCAGGCGAAGCGCGCAAGCGTGCCGTCGTCATCGCCGTGCCCGCCAACCATTCGCCAGTGCTGCGCATCCGTGGCGCACTCCGCACCCATGCCATTGCCGAAGCCTTTCGTGCCGAGGGCAAGAAGGTGCTGCTGATCATGGATTCGCTCACCCGCGTCGCGCATGCCGGGCGCGAAATCGGCCTCGCGCTGGGCGAACCCGCCAGCGCGCGCGGCTATCCGCCCTCGGCGATCGCGATGCTGCCCAATCTGATCGAACGGGCGGGCACCGACGTTTCCTCGGGCGGATCGATCACCGCCATCTATACCGTGCTCGCCGATGGCGATGACGGCAACGATCCCGTGGTCGACAGCGCCCGCTCGATCCTCGATGGGCATATCGTGCTCAACCGCGCGCTGGCCGAACGCGGCGTTTATCCCGCGATCGACATCGGCCCCTCGGTCAGCCGCGTGATGAACGACATTGTCGATAAGCCGCACCAGATGGCCGCGCGCGTGCTGCGCCGCCACCTCGCCACCTATGAGGAAAATCGCGATCTGGTGCTGATGGGGGCGTATCGCTCGGGTGCCGATCCGGCGATCGACGCCGCCATCGCCTGCCATCCGGCGGTGCTCGAATATATCAAGCAGGACCCCGACGAGATGGTCTCGCTGCCCGACGCCGCCGCCGAGCTGATCGGCGTGTTCGGCGATGGCTAAGCCCTCCAAGCTCGACCGCATTCTGCGGGTGCGCACGCTCCAGCTTGGGCTGGTCCAGGCCGAGGAGGCACGCGCGCACGATCGCGCCGCCAGCGAACAAATGCTCAGGTCGCGCATTGCGCAGCTCACCGCGAACGTCTCACCCACACCGGCGGCGGAACCCGTCGCTGGCTTTTCGCTGGTCGCTGCAGCGCATTTTCGCGAGCGGCTCCACCAATCGGCCGAAGCAGCCGAAGGCCGCTTGCGCGCGGCCCAGGCAACCGCTGCGCGCGCCAGCGAAGCGACGCGTGAGGCCCGCCGCGACCAAAGCGCGATCGAGAAATTGATCGCCCGCGCCGACGCCGAGGCCGTGGTCAAGGCGATCCGCGCGATGGAAGCCGCACCGCCAACGCGCAAAATTCGGCACGATCCTTGCTGAAGCTCTGACGACGTCGATCGGGAGTTGCGATCGATCCCCGTTGGAGCCTGCATGATCGATCCGTTGCCCCTATCGTCTGCGCCATCCGCACTTGCCCCAGGCCACGGACAAGCCCCCGGCCACGGGGGCTCCACGCCCGGTGGTTTCGAGAAAGCGCTCGGCGCGATCCTCGAGGCACGCGATGCCACGACTACGGTGCCCGGAAGCACCTCGACGATCCTGACGCGGCAAGCGGCTGCCGTAGACGGCAAAGGATTGCCCCAGCCCCTCCTGGCCACGGTCGGCGCGTCCGAAACCGACAGGCCGAGCGCCGTTCGGAATTGGGCTCCTTCACGAACCGATCCGACGGTTTCGGGAGCCGCATCGGCCGTCCAGATCAAAGCCGCTCTGCCCGCTCGACTCCCAGCCGCAGTCCCGAAGGCCATGTCCGCGCAAAACGCGGCGTTGCAAACGACGTACGATGGCAGCCGGCTCGAATCCGCTGTGATCGATGCTGAAGGAACGTCCCTTGCCGCCGGGCCGTCTACGACGGTACCAGTCGCTTCCGCGAAGATCGCCGCACCTATGCCAGCCGTCGTGCTTGTGGCGGCGCAGGGTGGGACAGATAGCGGCGCGCCCGCTTCGCGGGTGCCCGCGGTTGCGCCAAACACCACGCTTGTCGCCATCGTAAACGATGGCGCATCGCATCGCCCGACGGCCACCGCCAAAGATCCGCTCCCTCCGTCGACGACGCGCTGGCGGGACAAAGGGCAAGGCCTGCTGACCGGCGCTTCCGCAGCAGCAGTGGCCTCCGCAAACGTGACCGCCTCAGCAACGGCGGCACCGCTTCCCGCGATCGACCGGTCGAGCCACAAGCGGCCTGCCGCCGTACAAAGCGGGGCGGCTCCGCTTGCGCCTCTCGCCGCATCGATCGAGCCAGTCGTCCCGGCCGTGGTCGTAGCGGACGCGACGCCCGCGCCGACCGTCTTGGCCGAGAAGCCGCAGGCACTGTCGCAGGACAATAGCCCCCTGCCGGTGCCCTCACAAAGCGGGGCGGCTCCGCTTGCGCCCCTCGCCGCATCGATCGAGCCAATCGTCCCGGTGGTGGTCGTAAGGGACGCGACACCCGCACCGACCGTCTTGGCCGAGAAGCCGCAGCCATTGTCGCCGGACACCGGGACTTCCACGGCCGGAGCCGCAAAACCATCGATATCCCTTTCCGCCCCGCCTCGGGCGACCGGAGCACGCGTCCAAACCCTGAGCGCTTTTCTGGAAGCGCGCGACGCGACGGCGACATCGCGGGCACGCCCGGCGACGGCGCGCGCGCAGCCAGCGCACGCAGACAACAGCTTGCCCCAGGCCGTTCGCGTCGACGCAAACGATGCGACGATAGCGCTTGTCCCAAATCCGGGGTCGCCGCTGGTCGCGCCCGCTATCGCGTTTGCACCGGCGACCGGTAACGACGCTGAACTCGATTCAGGTCTGCAGAGCGTGGCAACCGTGGCCTCGCCCGCCGCGGCTCAGCGCGCGATATCGGTGACGAGCCTCAGGTCCGCACCCTCGCCAATTGTCACGACCGCAATATCGTCGCTGGCAACGCCCACCCGCCCGTCGACGCTGCCATCGACCGGGGCCCAAGCGCCCGTCACCTCAGATATCGCAAACGCCGCAGACGCGGATGCCACCATAGTCGGCCATACGGTATCGCCACCTGCCGTCCATTCGGCCGCGATCGTTCAGACCATCCCCGCCGCCGGGAGCGAGCTCGTCGCTGCGGCACCGTCAAACGCGCCAGCAAGGGTCGACACCCCGCCCGTTTCGATCACACTGCCAAATTCCGATCGCGTCGACGCGATCCGCCAGCCTGAGCCGTCTCGGCCCGAGCTCATAACCACGGCCCAACCGCTCCCCATCGTTTCAACGGCAACCGCACCCGTGGCAACGCCGCTGCCGGGCGACGCAGGGCCCTTGGTGCCTGCCGCTGTTTCCGCACCTGCGGCACCCCTCCCGATCGTTGCCGCGTCGAGCGCGATCACGCCGCCAGCGGTGCCGCAATCACCCCCGCGGGTTGATCGTTCGGATCCGCCGATCCGGGTCGCCCGGCGCGACGCCGCAGTGCCAGCCATCACCGTCAGCACGACGCCGCAACCCGCCGGTCAAGTCTTCGCGGCGGCAATCGCGGCGGCGACGTCCTGGCGCGACAAGCCCGCAGCCCGCAATGAGGGCGACACTGCCACACTCTCAGTCGCCCTCAGCCCGGCATCGACGGTCGATTTGCGGGGTCCGGCAAGCGTGTCGGCAACCGGCAAAACCGACGCCACGCCCCTCGACCTGAGGCAGGATCAGGGCTTGCAGCACATGATCGATCGCATCGAAACGCTCCGCGACGATGCCAATGCGCATGACACGCGCATAAAGCTTACCCCCGACGCACTGGGAAGCGTTGACGTTGCGGTGCGCCAGGATGGCGACCGCGTCCATGTTCGCTTCACCGCCCAGCATGAAGCCACCCGCGCGCTGATCGCCGAGGCGCAGCCGCGCTTGACCGAACTGGCCTCCGCGCGCGGCGTTCGCATCGGCGATACCAGCGTGACCACCGATAGCGCGGGCGGCGGCAACGGTGCCGCCCCGCAGCCGCGCCCAACGCCGCAACCTTCGCGAACGCCGCCCCGCGCGCGCTCCGACGCCACTGACGATCCCGTCGACCACCGCCTAGCTTGAAGATGAAGGACAGTACCCATGAGTGACGCCCCCAAGGAAACGCCCAAGAAGAAGGGTGGCATGATGAAGATCCTGCTGCTCATCGTCGGCGGGCTGGTGCTCATCGGCGGCAGCGTCGGCGGCGCGGTGTTCGCCATGCATGCCGGGCTGCTTGGCGGCAGCAAGGCCGCACCCGAGCCAACCGGCCCGCGGCTGGTCCCCAAGGCCGAGCAGAAGCGCGTCGGCACCGGTGAGGGTGCCGAGGGAGCCAAAGGCGGCACCAAGCCACCGATCGGCGTTGGCGGCGACAAATATGCCTCGAATTACTACGCCATGGACAAGGAGTTCACCTCCAACCTGCAGGACAGCGTTCATTTCGTGCAGGTCGGGGTCGCCGTCTCCACGCCCTATGACGATTCGGTGATCGAGAACATCAAGACCAACGAAATCGCGGTGCGATCGGCCATCCTGATGGCACTCGGCGACACCACCGAGGAGCAGGTCTTCACCAGCGATGGCAAGAAGGTTTTGCAGCGTCGCATCGCCAAAGCGATCAACGATACGCTCAAGGAAAAAGAAGGCTTTGGAGGCGTCGGTAACGTTTACTTTACCAATTTCGTTGTTCAGTGAGGCATGGTTAACGAAGGCCTTCACAGCGCGAGCGACAGGCGGGAGCGGCCCCGGCGGACAGCAGAGCATGTCACGCTGGGGACGGCCAACCTCAACCCGTTCGGCGACCTGCATACGGTGCAGCATTTGTCCGCGCGGCTCGCGCGCGGCGTGCGCGCGGTGTTCGAGCCGTTGCTGCGCCGCGAGTGCCGCACCTGGGCCGAGCCGCTGGTGGTGCAGCGCCTGGCCGATTACCGGGTCGAACGCCCCGACGGGCTGACCGCATGGCTGCCAATGGCGATGACGGCGGCGGGGACTCCCGCAGCCGGACAAGCGCTGGCGGTGCTCGACGGGCGTTTCGTGATGGAATTGCTCGATCTGTTTTTTGGCGGCACCGGAGCGGCACCCGCCACCTTGCCCGCCGAATTCACCCCCGCCGCCGAGGCGATGATCGCCCAGCTCGGCCGGATGCTGGCCGAGCCGATGCGCGCGGCATGGGAGCCGCTCGCACGGATCGAGTTCACGCCCGGGCGGGTCGAGGCGAATCCGGCGCTGATTACCGATCTCGACGCCGATGACGCCGTCGTCATCACGCGCTTCGGCATCGCCTCCGGGACCGCCAAGCCCGTGTTCCTCGACCTGCTCTATCCCGTCACCGCGTTGAAGCCACACGGCCCGTCCCTGACCGGCAAGGTGCATGGCAAGACCGCCGAGCCTGACCCGGCCTGGCGCACCGGCCTCACCCGCGCGGTGATGGACGTGCGCTTCCCGATCCGATCCGTACTGGCGGAGCCGATGGTGTCACTGAGCTTGCTGATGGAGCTGAAGGCAGGCGACGTGATCCCGATTTCGGTCGGTGGCGACGTGCCGGTGATGGTCGGCCGCGATCGGCTCGGCGCGGGGACTGTCGGTACGTCTAACGGCAAGGCCGCGATCAAGCTCACGCATATTTCCTACGACCTAGACCGTGCTTTCGGGGGTGAATTGCAATGACCGACTTGAGTGGCGGATTCCCCGTCGATGCCAGCCTGGCCGCCAATTTCCGGCTGCTGCAGGACGTCGATGTCAAGCTGACGGTCGAGATCGGCTCGACCTCGCTCACGTTGCGCGAATTGCTCGCGCTTGGCGAAAGCAGCGTGATCGAGCTCGACCGACAGGCCAATGAACTGCTCGATGTGCTGGTCAACGGCACGCTGATCGGGCGCGGCGAAGTGGTGATGGTCGGCGACAGCTTCGGCGTGCGCATGACCGAGTTGGTCAGCCCCGAGAAGCGGGCCTGATCGCCATGATGTGGTCCTATATCCTCAAGCTCGTCGTGCTGCTGCCGCTGGTGTGCGGCCTGATGATCGGGTGCCTTTACGCTTGGCGTCGGCTGGAGTCGCGGCTGCCGGGTCAGCCCGCCAATCGGCTACTCAAGGTCACCGAAACCATGATGATCTCGCCCAGCGTCCGGCTGGCGGTGATCGATTTCGAGGGACGCAAGCTGCTCGTCTCGGTCAGCCGCACCGGCGTCGCGTTGGTCGATCGCGGTGGAGACGCACGATGAGCGTCAAGGTCATTCGCAAAGGCTCGGGCCCAGCGCTGATCAAGCCATCGGTGGCGCGCGTGCTGCCATGGGGCAAGCTGGCGCTGATGCTGCTCGGCGTGGTTTTCGCGATCCTGGTTGCGCACCCGGCCTTCGCCCAAGCCGCCCCGATCGCCGCGCCAACCCCCGGAGCCGGCGACGCCGCCGATCGCGCATTGAAGGATCTTGGCGGTGGCAATGCGCCGATGGCGCTGAGCTTGCAGATCCTGATCGTGATGGGGCTGCTGACGATCCTGCCCGGCATCCTGCTGATGATGACCAGCTTCACGCGCATCATCATCGTGCTGGCGATCGTGCGGCAGGCGATGGGCCTGCAACAAACCCCGCCCAACCAGGTGCTGATCGGGCTGTCGCTGTTCCTGTCCTTCTTCGTGATGGCGCCGACGATCACCCAGATCAACGCGACCGCGATCCAGCCTTATGCAGAGAGCAAGATCGGCGCGACCGACATGATAAAGGCCGCCGCGATCCCGCTGCACACCTTCATGACCAAGCAGACCCGCAAGAAGGACATCACCATGTTCGCCGGCATCGCCAAAAGCGGGCCGTACAAGCAGGCGAACGACATTCCCTTTTCGGTGCTGCTGCCCGCCTTTGTCACCAGCGAGTTGAAGACCGCGTTCCAGATCGGTTTTCTGGTGTTCCTGCCCTTCATCGTGATCGATCTGGTGGTCGCGACCGTGCTGATGTCGCTCGGCATGATGATGCTGTCGCCGACAATCATCTCGATGCCGTTCAAGCTGCTGCTGTTCGTGCTGGTCGATGGCTGGGCGTTGACCATGGGCAGCCTCGCCAATTCGTTCGTGAATTGACGCGATGCGCAGCACACAACCGTTCGGGCTGAGCTTGTCGAAGCCTGCACGCAGCACCTGCCGTGGTCGCCGTGGCGCGCTGCCCTTCGACGGGCTCAGGGCGAACGGAAAGGAGCGTTTCTGATGGACGCGGAATATTTCCTGACCGTCGCCAATCAGACGATGTGGGTGCTGGCGCTCGCCGCCGCGCCGATCCTGATCCCGGCGCTCCTCGCCGGGCTGATCACCGGCATGATCCAGGCGGCGACCTCGATCAACGAACAGACTTTGTCGTTCGTGCCCAAATTGATCGTGGTGGGTGTCTCGATCCTGGTGTTCGGCAGCTTGATCCTGGGGCTGCTCACCGATTTCACGATCGGCATTTTCGAACGGATCCCGGATCTGGTGCGATGAGCGCAGGCCTAGCCCTTTCTTCCGCCCTCCCGCTTGCGGGAGGGGCTGGGGGAGGGCTGTTCCCCTATCGCGCGCAATGCTCACGCCACGCCCCTCCCCTAACCCCTTCCGAAAGCGGGAGGGGAAGATGAACGGCCCGCTCGGCTTCGGCCTGTCGATCGAGCCGCAACTCTGGGCGCTGATCTTCGTGATGGTGCGCGTTGGCGCGGCGTTCATCGCGGCTCCCGTGTTCAGCGCGGTCTCGATCCCGGTCACGGTGCGCGTCACGCTGTCGGGCGCGATCGGCGTGCTGGTGCTATCGGTGCATCCGGTGGTGCCGCCCGCACAGATCTTTTCGCTCACCACCTTCCTGGCGGTCGCAGCGGAAGCGCTGGTCGGCTTTGCCATGGGCTTCATCCTGCAAATCGCATTCGCCGCGCCGATGATCGCGAGCGAAGTGATTGGCACCTCGATGGGCATCGGCTTCGCGTCCGCGATCGATCCGCAGAACGGCCGCTCGACCCCGGCGCTCGGCCAGTTTTTCTCGATGATGCTGACCCTGCTGTTCCTCAGCGTCAACGGCCACCTCATCCTCGTCGAGATGATCGTGAAGAGCTATGACGCACTGCCGCCGGGGGCCGCCTGGCTTAAACCAGCGCAGCTTGAGAATATCGCGTTTTTCGGCGGCTACACCTTCCTTGCGGGATTGCTGCTGGCGCTGCCGGTCGGCTTCCTGCTGCTGTGCCTCAATCTCGTCGTCGGCATGATCTCGCGCTCTGCCCCGTCGCTCAACCTGTTCGCGGTCGGCTTGCCCGCCAGCCTCGCGGTCGGCGTGGTTGCGCTCGCCTTGGGCTTTCCCGCGATGGGGGATTATCTGCTCGTCATCATCAACGAAGGTCTCGCCGCCACGCAAAGCCTGGTGCTCGGCTGATGGCAGACGAATATGGTGAAAAGACAGAAGCCCCAACCGCCAAGCGCAAACGCGATGCGGCGGAACAGGGCGACATCCTCAAATCGCGCGAGTTTGCAACCGCGCTGGTGATCCTCGCCGGGTGCGGCTGGCTGGCGATGATGGGGCCTTCGCTGGTCGGTGCGTGCAAGGAGATCATGACGTCGAGTTTTTCGTTCGACCAGCGCGATATCGAGGATTTCTCCCCTTTCCGCCCGCTCCTGCAAAGCGGCTGGAAGCTGGCACCGGCAATCGGCTCACTGCTGGCGGTAACGCTGGCGGCGGCGATCCTTGGCCAGGCCGGGCTTGGCCACCTTGGTTTCAATGGCAAATTGCTCGCACCCAAGGCGTCGCGGATCAACCCCGCCTCAGGCCTGCAGCGCATCTTCGGACCGCAAGGGTGGATCGAGCTCGGCAAGTCGCTGCTCAAGGTGGCGCTGCTCGGCAGCATTGGCTGGTATATGCTGCAACAGGCGTCGCACATGACGATCGGCCTTGCCTCGACCAATATCGGCACGGCCGTCGCTGCGCTCGGCGGCACCTTCATGGGGATTTTGTTCGCGATGGCGGGCGGGCTCGTGATCATCGCGGGCATCGACGTGCCGCTGCAATTGATCCAGCTGCTGCGCAAATTGCGCATGTCGAAACAGGCGATCCGCGACGAGCATAAGGAAACCGAAGGCTCGCCCGAGGCCAAGGGCGCGATGCGTCAGCGTCAACGCGAGATGGCCAAGCGCAACATGCGCGCGGCGGTGAGCGAAGCGCATGTCATCCTGACCAACCCGACGCATTTTGCGGTCGCGCTGCGCTATAATCGCGAGTCCGACCAGGTGCCCGTCGTCGTTGCCAAAGGCCGCGGCGTGATCGCGCTCGCGATCCGCGAATTGGGGGCGGAAGCGCAGGTGCCCGTGCTCGAATATCCCTCGCTGGCGCGCGCCGTCTATTACACCAGCCGCGAAGGACAAGAGGTGCGCGACGACCTGTATGTCGCGCTGGCGACGATCCTTGCCTTCGTGTTCGGGCTCAACACCGCGGCGGGCGGTACGCCGCCGCCGGTGCTGGTGCCGCCGAGCGCGCGCTTCGACGAAAATGGCGTGAAGGAATCCTAAACATGACCGCCCGCCCGTCGTTCTTACACATGAGTTTGGGAGCAAGACCACAGCCATGGTGACCACCACCGCAACCCAGTCGATCCTCACTTCGCTCGGGGCCGGATCCGGCGTCGACACGGCATCGTTGGTCGCCTCCCTCGTGCAAGCGCAGTTCGCTGCCAAGAACGCGTCGCTGACCAAGCAGGAAGATGCGCTCACCGCGCAAATCTCCTCGGTCGCCAAAGTACAAAGCGGCATCACCAGCTTTGCCGCCGGGCTCAAAACGCTGGTACAGGGCGGCACCTTGGTGACACAGCCTACGAGTTCGAACACCAGCGTGCTCACCGCGACTGCGCTTCCGGGTGCGAAATTGTCGGGTCTCGCCGCCTCGGTCGAAGTGACTCGCCTCGCCACCGCCCAGGTGGCCACCAGCGCAACGTCCTTCTCCAGCCGGGATGCCACCGTCGGCACCGGCAATCTGACGTTGACCCTCGGCACAGCGACCGTCGACAGCGGCGCGTTGACGGGCTTTACTGCGGGAACCGCCAAACCGGTGACCATCGCCATCGACAGTGCGCACCAGACGCTTTCGGGAATTGCATCGGCAATCAACGCCGCGTCTGCCGGGGTGACCGCGAGCATCGTCACCGATGCCAATGGCACTGCGCGCTTGACGCTGAAAGGCGCGACCGGCACCAATCAGGCGTTCACCCTCTCCAGCGACACGCCGGCACTGTCCGCACTCAACGTCGGCGTCGGCGAGAGCGCGACCACGATCGGCAGCGCGGCTGGTAATGCCCAGCTGAAACTCGACGGCGTCAGCATCGAACGCTCGAGCAACACAGTGTCCGATCTGGTTGAGGGGGTGAAGCTCGAACTTACCGGCACTGCGGTCGGCAAGCCGGTGACCTTGGGCAACACCAAACCGACTGCGGCACTATCGCAGGCAGTGACGGATTTCGTCGATACCTACAATCAGCTGCAGGCGGTGCTCAAGACCGAGACCGATTCCACCACGGGTGCGCTGCGCAACGACAATAATGCGACCAGCCTGGCGCGCGCGCTGCGCGCATTGCCGCTGACCACGCTGACGACGGGCGCGGCGGCAGGCGACCCAATCAACCTTGCCTCGATCGGCGTATCGACCAATCGCGACGGCACGCTGAGCGTCGATTCGACCAAGCTGAACGCTGCGCTGACCAATACCCCGGATGCGGTGGAAGCGCTGTTTGCCAATGGCACGGGCGCAACCGGCGGCGGCATCGCCGCGGCGCTGGATGCGATCTCGACCGCAGCAGTCGACCAGAAAGTGACCATCAACGGCAATGTCGAACATATCGGTCTGGTCGGCAGCACCGCGCTTTATACCGCTGCCAAGACCAAGGTGACCGACGCCGAAGCCAAAGTCGCCACCGACACCACGGCCTATCAGGAACGCCTGACCAAGCAATATGCCGCGTCCGACGCGCTGGTGGCCAAATACAAGGCATCGCAAACCGCGCTGACGAACCAAATCGCGCAGTGGAACAAAACCGGGTGAGCACCGCCTACGCAACCGCCTTCGGCCGCAACCCGGAGGCGACGTATCGTCAGATCGAACTCGCCGGACAGACCGCCGAGGCCGATGGGCCAGCGCTTGTCCAGTTATTGTATGACGAGGCGATCCGCGCCTTGCGCGGGGCCGCGTGGGCTGCGGAGAACGGCAATTATGCGATGAAGAGCGAAAAGGTGACGCGTGCCACCGCGATCCTGTTCGCGCTGGAGGCGGGGCTCGATTTCGACGCCGGTGGCACCGTCGCCCCCGCTTTGGCCAACCTCTATGCCGGAGCGCGGCAAACCGTGGTCAATGCAAGCATCGGCAGCGATCCGGCTCCGTTTCGCGAGGTCGCAGCGACGCTCGACGAGATCGGCCAGGCCTGGCGTACCGTGCGCGCCGCATGACCAGCCCCCTGTCGCAACGGAATGGCACCCGCATAACGCCGCCGCAATCGCGCACCGACGCTACCCCGCCGATCGAGTCCCCTGCTTCGACACCGTGCGCAACACCGCCCGCGACCGGCACGATCCTGGCGATCGACGATAGCCGCACCAGCCTCAGCGTGCTCGGCCAGAGGCTCGGTCAGCTCGACTATCGCACCGCGCTCAGCGACAACGGATCAGAAGGGCTCGACCTGATTGCGGCGCGCGGGTTCGATCTGGTCCTGCTCGACATGGTGATGCCGGGCATGTCCGGCCTTCAGGTTCTGCACGAGATCCGCAGCAATGCCGATACGGCGGACTTGCCGGTTATCATGATGACCGGTCACCGTGACCCCGCCGCCGCGATCGACGGACTCGCGGCCGGTGCCGACGACCATGTCGCCAAGCCTCTCGACTTCGATGTCCTTGCCGCACGGATTGCCCGCGTGCTTGCTCGCGCCCGACGAATCACCGAGCTCAAGCGCGCCAATGCAGCGCTCGATGCCCGCGTTGCGACGCGTGCGGTCGAACTGGGCGAAACCAGGGCCACGCTCGCCGCGACGCAGGCCGAGCGCAAGCGCCTGGCTGCGTCGGTCAAGGCCCTGAACGACCGGATCCAATGGCTCAGCCGAACCAGCGTTTCGCGCTGAAATACCCGATGATCCCGATCGTGATCGCAATGCAAATCCCGCCGATCGCGTCGAACGCCCACGGCTCCTTGGCATAAGGCAACCCCTCGACATTCATGCCGTACAACCCGGTCAGGAAGGTCAGCGGGAGGAAGATCAGCGCCACGATCGAGATCAGCAGCGCGCGGGAATCGATCTGCTCGGCGCGCAGATCGGTCAGAGATTCATGCATGAGTGCCGAGCGTTCGCGGATCGCTTCCAGTTCCTCGGCCATACGCGCCGCGCGGTCGGCCGCGGAACCGAGATGCAGCCGGTCATCATCATGCAGCCAATCGCACGGCAGGGCAGCAAGCTTTTCCAGCGCGGCGCGCTGCGGCTGCAGGAAGCGCCGATAGCCGATCGCAGCCACCCGCACCTTGGTTACGCCACGGCGCAGTTCGAACACCTTGTCCGCGTCGAGATCGGCTTCGCAATCATCGAGACGGTCGCCGAGATCGGCAACTTCGGGATCGAGTTCTTCGGTAATCGCCACCGCGAATTCGGCGATCAGGTCGCCTGGGTCGCGGATATGGCCGCCCTCGATCAGCTTCACGACATCGTCGATCGCGGTCACCGCACGCCGGGTGACCGAAATCACCCGCCCCGCGACCGCCCAGATCCGCAGCGACGCGAGCGGATCCGAGGTGGTCATCGCTTCGTTCGAGCGCCCGCGCAGATTGAGGAACGCGCCATCGCCCACCGCATCGCAGCGCGGGCGCGATTCGGACGTGGTCAGCGCATCGACGATATAATCGGGGGCTTTGGCGGTGTCGGTCAGCCACGCCTGCGCATCTTCGTTGTTCGAGGTGAGATGCACCCAGACCAGGTCGCCGGTCGCCGCGATGGCCTGGCCGATGTCGATCCGCGCCGCCTTGCCGTCGGCAACGCAATAGGCAAAACCGCTCATAGTTTCTCCAGCCAAACCGAAAGCCCCGGCTCGCGCGCAACGGGCGGACCTGCGCAGAGGATCCGCACCGCATCCGCACGCGCGCGGTCCAGAACGGCAGAGGGAGCGGATGCCGCCGCATAAATCCGGTCGGCCAAAGCGAGCGCGCGCGCCTGGGCAAGCGTGAGATCGTCGGGATCGTCCGAGACCAGACGGATATGGACGAATTGGTCGCGCTGCGCGATCGGCGACAGCAGCCATGGCTCGACCGCCTCCGGCCCCGCCGCCAATGAATCGAGCGCTCCGCCTTGCGCAAAGGCCGCGCCCAGCGCGCGCCGCCGCGCCTCCAGCGACGGGAAAGCGAGCCGGATCGTGGCCCGCCAGCGGTACAGCGCGGTCGCGAGGGGCCCGAGCGTTTGCGGCAGCAGCGTCTCCAGCCTTTGCCGCACCGCCGCCGCCAGCCCGGCCGAGGCACCGCCGGTGCCAATCGCGACGATCACGGGGTTGCGATCGATGATCGCGGGCAGCGTGAAGTCGCAATCATCGGGCCGATCGACGGCGTTGACCAGCACGCCGCGGGCCTTCAGCCGCGCGATCACCGCTTGCGCCTGCGCAGGTTCCTCCAGCGCGACGATGGCCAGCGCAGCGCTCGCGTCCTCGCCAACGATTTCGGCCCCGGCGCGCTCCAGCAAACGACGCTTGGCATCTGCCGCTTCGCCGGTTCCCACAAGAATAACCGGCCGCCCGGCCAGCCGCACGAACAGCGGCAGACTGTGCAGGCGGGCGTCGTCAGTCACCCGGCGTGAGCCATTCCGGAATGCGTTCGGCGGCGAGGATCGTCTCGGGCAGGATGCGGTCGGCAACTACCGCAAACCGGTCCCCATCGACCAGCACTTCGGGCACCAATGCGCGGCTGTTATAGGTCGACGCCATCGTAGCGCCATAAGCGCCGGCCGTGCGGAAAATGGCGAGGTCGCCGCTCTTCACGGCATCGATGTCGCGGCCCATCGCGAAGGTGTCGCCGCTTTCGCACACCGGCCCTGCAATGTTCGCGATCATGCGTTCGCCGGTTGGATGGACCGCCTTGAAATCATGCCAGGCGTCGTACATCGCCGGGCGCATGAGGTCGTTCATCGCTGCGTCGACAATGACATAAGGATTGATCGCGCCGGGCTTGACCCAGATGACCTTGGTCAGCAGCACACCCGCATTGCCCGCAATCACGCGACCCGGCTCGAACATGAGCCGCACGCCCCAGTCCTTGGTCGCGCGGGCGACCATCGCGCCGTACTCAGCCGGGCTCGGCAAGACATCGCCGTCGCGATACGGCACGCCCAGCCCACCGCCCAGATCGACGCGTTCGATCGGGAAGCCAAGCCCGCGCAAGTGCGCGACCAGTTCCCCAACGCGCCGATAAGCCGCCTCCAGCGGCGCGAGATCGCTCAACTGGCTGCCGATGTGGATCGCGACGCCGCGCAGCGCGAGGCCGGGCAAGCCCGCCAATCGCCCGAAAATCGCCGGAGCCTGGTCGATCGGCACGCCGAACTTGTTCTCGCGCTTGCCGGTCGAAATCTTGGCGTGGGTGCCGGCATCGACATCGGGATTCACGCGCAGCGTCGCATTGGCGACCAGCCCGCGCGCCGCCGCCAGCCCGGCCAGCACGACGCCTTCTTCTTCCAGCTCGAGGTTGAACTGGCCGAGCCCAGCCTCCAGCGCGGTGGTCAATTCAGTGACGGTCTTGCCGACGCCCGAAAACACCACGTCGCTGGCCGGAATCCCCGCCGCCAGCGCGCGCGCGAGCTCGCCACCCGACACGACGTCAGCACCATAGCCCGCATCCGCCATCACGCGCAGCACCGCGAGATTGGGATTGGCCTTGATCGCATAAGCGAGGTGGACATCCCCCGCCCCGGCCAGCCCTTCGCGGAACACGCGTGCGTGCCGCTTCAGCGTCGCGGTCGAATAGACATAGACCGGCGTGCCGACCGCCTCGGCGATCACCGACAATGGCACGCCTTCGCAGTGCATCGCGCCATCGACGAGCGAAAAATGATCCATAAATTCAGCCTAAATCAATTGGGGGGCGGCAAATCGAAATCGTCGCCGCGCCGCTGCTGCGAGTTCTTGAGCACTTCGTCGCTGCGCTCGGGGCGGGCCTGGTTGCTCGGTTTTATCAAATCGGCAGGCGTCGGCGTGGCGGTCGCCCCATAAGGCGCGACCGGCAATGGTTGGCCCTTGGGCGGCTTCAAGGTGGTCGCCGAACCACAACCTGCGAGCAGCGCGATCGACCCGAGGACCATCAAACCCGGCACCCGCGTGAGTGTCATGACCGTTTCCCTTCGCGGGCCGCCGCAATCGCCGCCCGCACGCGCGACGGCGCGGTGCCGCCAAAGCTCGTGCGGCTGGCAACCGACGCATCGACCGACAACACGCCATAGACGCGATCGTCGATCCGCGCATCGATGGCTTGCAAATCCCCAAGTGGCAGCGCGTCGAGCTTCACCCCCAGCGCTTCCGCGCGCGCCACCGCCTGGCCGGTGATGTGATGCGCCTCGCGGAACGGCACGCCCGCCTCACGCACCAGCCAGTCGGCCAAATCGGTGGCGGTGGCGAAACCGGCCTCGGCAAGCCCGCGCATCCGATCGGTACGGAAGGTCGCGCTTTCGACCATGCCCGTCATCGCAGCGATCGACAGGCCGAGCAGATCATGCGCCTCGAACACCGGCGGCTTATCGTCCTGCATGTCCTTGGAATAGGCCAGCGGCAGGCCCTTCATCGTCACCATCAGCGCCGTCATGCAGCCGAGGATGCGCCCGGCATGGCCGCGCACCAGTTCGGCGGCATCGGGGTTGCGCTTCTGCGGCATGATCGAGCTGCCGGTCGACCATTGGTCCGACAGAGCGACGAAGCCGAACGGCTGCGACGCCCACAGCACGAATTCCTCGGCCAGCCGCGACAGATGCAGCGAACATTGCGTCGCAGATGTCAGATAATCGATCGCGAAATCGCGGTCGGACACGCCATCGAGCGAGTTGCGCGTCGGCCCGTCAAACCCGAGCGCCGCCGCCGTCATCTCGCGGTCGATCGGGAAGCCGGTTCCGGCAAGCGCCGCCGATCCCAGCGGCGACAGGTTCATCCGCGCCCGCGCATCGGCAAAGCGGCTGCGATCGCGCGCGATCATTTCATAATAGGCCATCAGATGGTGGCCGAGCGTCACCGGCTGCGCGCTCTGAAGATGCGTGAAGCCCGGCATCACGCTGTCGGCATGCTGCTCAGCCCGCGCGAGCAAGGCCTCCTGAAACGCCCCCAACGCCGCATCGACCTCATCGATCGCGTCGCGCACCCACAGTTTGAAATCGGTCGCGACCTGGTCGTTGCGCGAGCGCGCGGTGTGCAGCCGCCCGGCAACCGGGCCGATCGCCTCGGCCAGGCGCGACTCGCTTTGCATATGGATGTCTTCGAGCACCATGTCCTCGGCCACGCCATGCTCGGCATAATGCGCGGCAACGGTGTCGAGGCCAACCGAGATCGTGGCGGCATCCTCGGCCGAAACGATGCCGGTCGCGCCCAACATCGCGACATGCGCCTTGGACCCGGCGATGTCCTGCCGCCACAAACGCTTGTCGAATGGGATCGAGGCATTTATCGCCCGCATGACAGCGGTCGGCCCTTCGGCAAAACGACCGCCCCACATCGCATTGGATGCGCCCGATATGTCTTTACGCTCGGTGATGGTCCCGGTCCTGCTGCTCGGAGTGCTTGGGGGGTGCGATAAGCAAGTCTCGTCCAACGGGCAAGACGCGCTCGCGCCCACCGCCAATTCCGCGCAGGCCACCGCAGAACCGGCTGAGACGCACGCGATCGACCGCAGCCACAAGGGCGAAGCCGCCCCCGCGGTCACGTTCGAAGACCCCGATGGCAAGCCGATGACGCTGGCGGCGTTCAAGGGCAAGCCAGTGCTGGTCAATCTCTGGGCGACCTGGTGCGGCCCGTGCGTCAAGGAAATGCCGACGCTCGATGCAGCGGCAGCAACCATCACCGTCGCCACGATCAGCCAGGACAAGGACCGCCCGACCGTCGCCGGTTTCTTCGCCAAGCACAGCTTCGCACGGCTGAAGCCCTATCTCGACAAGGATGTCGGCTTCAGCATCACCTATAATGCCAGCCTGCCGATGAGCATCCTGTTCGATTCGACCGGTCACGAAGTTTGGCGCAGCACCGGCGGCATGGACTGGACGAGCGCCACCGCCAAGGCCGCGCTCGCCAAGGCCAAATAACGCGCGCCGCTCAGATACAGCGCGAATCGCGTTCCGGCGGGGCGGCGGTGCGCGTTTTCCAAACGCCGTCGGGGCCTTTATATTTCTCGCCTGGCGCGGTCTTCAGGATCAAATTGCACCCGCTGGTAAAGGCGAACTGCTCGACCGTGGCACCCGACGCCGCGCTTTGCTGGGTATACGCCGCCTTGCGCTGGATGTTGATGTTGTTGACCAGCGCGCGCACCGCCGGGCTCGCGCTGCCGACCACGCCGAGATAGCCATCGGGCTGCTCGCCCACTTCGCCCGCCGCGCGCGCCGCCTGATAGGCCGGATCACGCTGGGCAACGGCCGCAGACGCACCGCCGACCAGCAGGAGCGTCGCGATCGATATCTTGAGCCTGTTCATCAGAAAATCCCCGGTTGCGACTGAATCAAATTCTTGGCCTGGCCATCAAGACGATAGACCACTTCCTGCGTCACGCTGATGTTGAGATTGATGACGATCGGTTTGTCGGGCGCGGTCACATTAACGCATGCCGTCTGGGCAAGACAGAGCGCGCACAGGCCCAGGATCGTCAGTCTCTTCATTACACTGTTGCTCGGCCGGTCCTTCATCATCGTCAATGCTGTTTCGGTCATGGCACGGTCCTGCTGTCGGAGGGCTGAATGGGGGTGGCGGGCGTCGGCGGCACCGCGCGTTTATTTTGTTCTTCCAGCAGGGTCGGCAAATTGCGTTCGACCAGCCGCTTGGGATCATAGAAATTCTGCACCGAATCGGCGAGCTGGCGGAACGGTGCGGAAATCCTGAGGTTGAACACGATCGGCAGCTTCTGCAGCCGGTCGAACAGGAAATTGCGCTTGGCGCCCGCGCCTTGCGCAATCCCGGCGAAACGCACTTGCGTGATCACCTCGCCCGCCAGCGGACCGTTCATGACGATGTCGAGATTGCGATAGCGCAGCGATTTCAGCGACTGGAACGCGAAATTCCCCCAAAAGCCGAGGTCTTTCTGCGTCACTTCGCCGACATAGGCGATCGTGCCGCCGCCGGGGTGCACCACCAGATTGCCGTTTTCGATCCGCCCGCCGCGCGCATCGAACACCATCGGCAGCGCGCCGTCGAAAATGCCCGTCGCGTTCAAATTCTTGAAGTCGAATTGCTGGAGAAACTGGTCGGCCTGCACGCCCGTCACGCGGAAGGTCAAATGGCGTTCCTGCGCCTCGTCGAAATCGAGGAGGGTCGGTTCGAGCGACAGGCGACCGCCGGCAAAGGGCCATACGCCCTGCTCGACCCGCACCCGCGCGCCCGGCAGCAACTGATAGCGAACCACGCCGTCATTGACCGCAACGCCCGGGTTAAGGCTCTTGATCGTCGCGACCTGCCCAGGCGCGCTCTCGAGATTGAGCAGATCGGTAAAGCGGATTTCCCCGGCAATGCCGCTCGCCGGGCCAAAAGCGGCGGCCAGATTGATGCCCCCGGTGCGGAACACGCCGTCGCTCGTCACGGCTTGCGGTGTCCAGCGAATATGCCCCTCTCCGCTGGTCGCACCCACGACATTGGCGATGACGCCAAAGGTCAGCGGGGTGAGGTGATCGGGCTGGAAATGCTCGTCGAAGCTGATGCCCGGGACGATCAGATCGGCGCGGCCCGTTCCTGTGCCGAGATCGTGCGCGATGGTGACATCGGCCACTTTCACGCCCTGCTTCGGTTCGAACAGCGTGCCAGTGGCGACAATGTGGTTGTCGGCCAGCGTCACGGCCGCGCCGCGCACCGCCATAGGGTGGAACCGCGGACTGGCGGCACTGTCCGCCACCGCGAGTCCTCCCGCCAGCGACAGCTTGCCCTCGGCAAAGCGCCAATTGCCATTGGCGGCCGACAGGAGCAGCGGGACGCTGCCGATTTGTCCCGCTGCTCCGTCAAAGCTGCCCTGCGGGCGATTGGCGGCAAACGCCCCGGCCAATCGCGCCACATCGAGCCGGGTGATCCGCTCTGCCGTCCCGACCCGCACACCAAGCCCCGCCAGCACGAAGCGACGGTCTTCCAAACTCCACTGCGCCTGCCGCACCACCAGTTCCAGCGGCGACGCGCCCAGTGTCCCGGCCAGTCGGATCGGCCCGATCCCGCCACCGCCGCGCAACGCCCCGCGCTCCAGCCGCGCCAGCCCGCCATCGCGGGGGCACAGCGTCATCGAAGACCGCCGCAAATCGATGCCCGAAAGGCGTAGTCGCGCGAACCCGAGCGGGGCACATGTGGCATTGACGGTCAAGCGGGAGCCCCCGTCCCACGTCGCCACGATCGGCAAGCGCAGCGATTCGACCCGACCGTCGCCAAGCGGCCCCGACACATCGATCCTGGTCGTGACCTGGGTCGCGCCATCGTTGCGCGCGGTGAAGGCGACAGGGGCCAACACAAGCCGCGATGTCCCGACGGCATAGGGTTTGATGATCGCTTGACCGATCAACGGGCTGCCCGCAGCATCCTGCATGACCCGAACCCGTGCCTCCGGCAAGCCGCCGCCTGCCATCTCGGCGGCACCCGCGATCCGCCATCCGCTGCGGGCCCCGCCATAGGTGATGTCAGCAGCGCCCGAGGCACGAAGGTTCACGCCCGACGCAGTCGCGAGCGCCAGTCGCGACATCCGTACCCGCCCCTGGGCACCGCCGATCGTGGCGGTTATGCGGGCATCAACACTCACGGAACGCGCCGCCGACCGTGTCGCCATCACCACCTGCGTGGCCATCGGCCCGAGCGGCGTTCCCGCGCTCGCGCTTTGCCACGAATCGAGCTGCGTCAGCCGGGCGGGAGAGAGTTGCGCTGCCACCGCCCGCGCGTCGCCATCGAACGTGAAACCACCATTCGCGTACCGATAGGCTCCGGTCAGCGCGGCCTGGCGTCCGGCAACGCCGCTGGCGGCGAAAGGGCCCGAATGCAGGTCGACAGCACCCGACAGATCCTTCCCCGATCCAGCGAAGGACACTGGCCCCATGATCGTGCGCGCGCCCACACCGCTCCGCGCGACAGCCGCGATACCAAGCTGTGCCTTTCCCTTCCATCGGTCGAGCTGCCGGTTCAGCACCACGTCTAGGTCGACGGCTGCTCCCGTCGCTTGCACGCCCGCACAGTCAGCGCGTGCGGCGCGGACGGGGCCGCTCACGCTTGGCCGTGCTGCCAGCACCTGTATCGCCACATCGGCGGAAACGTCGTCCAGCCGACACCCGCCAACCACGAGCCGCGCCGAGGTCGCGCGCAACCTCCCCGAAAAGCCATCGTCCAGCGCCCCGGATCCCGTCGTCGCCAATGCGAGCGCACCATAAGGCGTCGTCAGCGCGATACGCGCGTCGGCAATGTCGACTCTGATGCGCGGCAGCGCGAATGCCGTACCCGCGGCTTGGGGCTGCAGTCGGTCGATGGCACCGAACGAGACCTTTCCGTCGGCCAGTCGCCCGCGCATGGCGAGATGACCGATACGGACCGCCGTAACGCCGACCCCCGAAAACCCCAGTCTGGTATCCACTTCCAGCCAGTCGGCGCGCAAATCGGGATTGGCCGGATCACCGAGGACGACATTGGTCAGGCGCTGTGTGCGCAGGCCAATTTTCTCGATCTGGTAGCGCGCGGGAACCCCGCGAGCGCGAAGCGTATCGGCAATGAAATGCTCGGCGAGCGGTTTGCGCGCCAGCCACAGCCCAAGCAAAACTGCCCCCAACGCCAAGCCGAGCGCGCCCAGAACATAGCGCCAGCGCAGCCACCGGGCGAGACGGTCACCTCCTGCTGCCGATACGCTTCCGTTCACCCGACCTCCCATAACCCGGCCATGCAACGTGCGGGCGTACCCCCCATCAACCCAGCGCGCGCGAGATCGTTGCGCGCCAGTGGGTCGGAAAAGGAAGGAGATGGCTGGATGCCCCGTGAGGATTCGAACCTCAATAGGCGGTATCAGAAACCGCAGTCTTACCATTAGACGACGGGGCAACGCCGGGGTCGCGCTCTACGGGCGAGCGCCGCGCATGTCAACCGATGGCAGAGGCGCAGCGGGGTCGCTTGCCGGTCGACCGACCATCCGCTAGGATCGCGCCCAAGCACCGAACGGCGCGCGACCCGCGCGCCGCGACGGCAGAACAGAATAAGCGAGTCACACGGCATGGGGGATCGATCGCCCGATATGCCGTACCGGCAGGTAAAGCCTGCCCGTTCGGCGCCGACCAACGGCAAACCAAGAGGCGGCACCGCACTCGTTACACGCGGGCGAGATCCACGCCACTTCGCCGCACTTGACCTTGGCACCAACAATTGCCGCCTGCTGATCGCGCGACCACAAGGCGATGGATTTGCCGTAATCGACGCTTTTTCGCGGATCGTGCGGCTGGGCGAAGGCCTGGCA
>NZ_RWKS01000031.1:0-31534 GCF_003985085.1 Sphingomonas sp. TF3
CATTGAACAGGCGACCGTTAGGTCCCCGATAGTAATCTCGACGTTCGCCGACTTTTGCAAAGCCTTCGTTGCTATAGAGCTTGATCGCTTCGTTGCCGTCGCGCACTTCCAGGTGGAGCGTCCGCGCACCTTGCGCCGACGCGTCGGACGCGACCGCGCGGAGCAAAGCAGCGGCAACGCCGCGCCGCCGCAAATGCGGCGCGGTCGCAAGCAGCAGCAACTCCGCTTCTTCCAGGACTCGGCGGCACAACGCGAAACCGGCCGGCTCTCCGCCGACTTCGGCAATCGTCAGCCACACACCGGGCATGGCCAGCAGACCCAGGACTTGATTGTGAGTCCACGCTTCTCCGAAACGGGCATCAAACGCAGCCTGCATGATTCGATCGACGATCGCGAGATCGGCAACGGCACCGCTGCGCAAATCGATCCCCAGCATCGTGCTCATGCGGCGGCTTCCGCAGTGGCCTGCGGTTTTGCGTCGGGGGGGCGCCCATAAATGGGTTTCGGCTCCAACCCGGCCAGGCCAGGCGTCAGCAGCACCGCATCCATGGCGTCGGGCAGCCAGGCTTCGGCCGCCACTGTCGGATCCAACGCGGTGAGGAAGCGCACGCCGTTACCGACCGCCCGCCGACCGCCCAAAGTGGCCAGTGCCATTTCGGGACGCAGCGAGGCAAACGGGCCGGTTTCGGCAAGTGGAGCGCTGAACCCCTGCATGAACACCTCGCCGTGCCCGCCTTCCAGCACGACGGCAATCTCGCCCGTCATGCCGCGCGAAAAGGCGGCGGCCGCCAGCAGCGGCAGCGAGGAATAGCCGCTGAGGCTTGCGCCCCAGCCGAGCGCCAGCCCGCGAGCGGCGGCGATGCCGACGCGGATTCCGGTAAAGCTGCCGGGCCCGCAATCGACCAGAATGTGGGCTGCGCGGCCGCCCTTGGGCAAAGCGGCGATCATTGGTACCAGCCGCTCGGCATGGCCGCGCCCCACGATTTCATGGGCGCGCGCGATGATTCGGGTGTCTTCGATCAACGCGACCGAGCAAGCCGCCGTCGCGGTTTCGATGACGAGGGTGCGCAAATCGCGATCAGGCGATGCTGTTGAACTTCTCGAACGCCGGGCGCGGCAGGCGATCAAAGATCGTCGCGGGGTCGCCATGGCCAAGCGTCGAGATGAAGTTGGTGGTGACCGATGGGGTATCTGCGAAGAAGGCGGCGTCGACCTCGCCCGCATCGAAGCCCGACATCGGCCCGGTATCGAAGCCCAGCGCGCGCGCCGCGATGATGAAGTACGCGCCCTGCAGCGTCGAATTGCGGAAGGCAGAGGCGGCGCGGAGCTCGGCATTGCCATCGAACCATGCTTTGGCGTCGACGTGCGGGAACAGCTCGGGCAGATAATTATGGAAGTCGCGGTCCATGCCGATGATCACCGTCACCGGGGCCTTGAGCACCTTTGGCGCGTTCTGCGCCGAGCAGCATTCCGCCAGCTTGGCCTTGGCGGCATCGCTGGTGCACCAGATAAAGCGACCGGGAAGCTGGTTCGCCGACGTCGGGCCCCATTTCATCAGCTCCCAAATGGCGTGCAGGTCGCTCTCGCTGACCGGCGCATCGGTATAGCCGTTATAGCTCCGCGCGGTGCGGAAGATCTGGTCCAGGGTCGCGTCGTTCAAAACGGTCATCATACAGCTCGCACTTCGGTGACTTCGGGGACGTAATAGCGCAACAGTTGCTCGATGCCGTTTTTCAGCGTTGCGCTCGACGACGGGCAACCCGCGCACGCGCCCTGCATCGCCAGATAGACCTTGCCCTTCTCAAAGCCACGATAGACGATATCGCCGCCATCATTGGCGACAGCCGGGCGGATCCGGGTTTCGATCAGATCCTTGATTTGCGCGACGATGTCGGCATCTTCGGGATTGTCGGCGAAAGAGTCTTCTGCCGGGACGCTGATCGCGCCAGCGGTACCGGGACGGAAGAGCGGCATGTCAGCGCTGAAATGGTCGAGCAGCAGGCCAAGCACGTCGGGCTTGAGGTTGCTCCAGTCGGTGCCGGGGGCAGCCGTGACCGAAACGAAGTCGCGCCCGAAGAACACGCCCGTCACGTCGCCCAAGCCAAACAGGGCCTCGGCCAGCGGCGAGGCTTCGGCTTCTTCGGGCGTGACGAAATCGCGGGTGCCCGCTTCCATCACCGTCCGGTTGGGAAGGAATTTGAGCGTCGCCGGGTTGGGCGTTGTTTCGGTCTCGATCAGCATGGCTGGCATGTGGCGCGCGTGCGGCGTGCGCGCAAGAGCGGATGTGTCGGGAATAGGAAACGCAGCGTCGCCAAATGCGATCCTCGGCCAGGCGTAAATCGGCTGCCGCTGGCGGATGCGGGTTCGCCGCGCTATCGTGACCGGTATGATCGTGTATTCGCGCACCGCGCGCCTCGCCCTTCTCGCCTTTCTGACCATCGGCGCCGCTCCCCAGCATTCGGTACGGGCTCCCGAAAGCCGCGCCGACGCGCAGCAGGCCACGCCGTCGTCGAGCGCCGACGCGACCGATGGACGCCCCGGCGCTGCCATCGCCAGCCGTGCGGCATGGCTTTACAAAGGCAGCGACATCACGCCCGATCCGGCATGGCATTTCGGCGTGTTGAAGAACGGCCTGCGCTATGCGGTGCGCAAGAATGGCGTGCCGCCTGGCCAGATTTCGGTGCGGGTGCGGATCGATGCGGGCTCGCTTTACGAAAAAGACGGCGAACGCGGCTTTGCCCATATGATCGAGCATCTCTCCTTCCGCGGCTCCGAATATGTGCCCGATGGCGAGGCCAAGCGGATCTGGCAGCGGATGGGGACGACCTTCGGGTCGGACACCAACGCACAGACCACCCCGACGCAGACGGTCTACAAGCTCGACCTGCCGAGCGCGACCGATGCCGGGATCGATGAGAGCCTGCACATTCTGGCGGGCATGGTGTCCAAGCCCAACATCACGCCGCAAGCGCTCAATGCCGAACGCCCCGCCGTGCTCGCCGAGCAGCGCGAGGCACCGGGGCCGCAAGTGCGCGTGATCGATGCGCTGAACGCGACGTTCTTCGCCGGGCAGCCGCTCGCCGATCGCTCGCCGATCGGCCATGTCGCCGAACTCGAAGCGGCGACCGCCGAGACGGTGAAGGCGTTTCACGATCGCTGGTATCGGCCTGAACGGGCGTTGGTGGTGATTGCGGGGGATTTCGACCCGGCCAAGCTCGAACTGATGGTCGCCAAGAATTTCGCGGATTGGAAGGGCACCGGCCCCAATCCCGCAGACCCCGATTTCGGCGTGCCCGATCCCAAGCAGATCACCACCAAAGCGGTGGTCGAGCCCGGTATCCCGACGCGGATCGAAATGGCGATCCTGCGGCCATGGCGCTACAATGACGATACCGTTCTGTTCAACCAGAAGCGCCTGGCCGACTCGACCGCGCTCGCCGTGATCAACCGTCGGCTTGAGACGCGGGCGCGCTCGGGCGGCAGCTTTATCGCGGCCGCCGTCCGGCTCGATGATCCGTCGCGTTCGGCCAACGGCACCTTTGTCACGATTCTGCCGGTTGGCTCGGCGTGGGAGCCTGCCTTGAAGGACGTGCGCGCGGTCATCGCCGACGCACAGGCCTCGCCGCCGACCAAGGCCGAGATCGAGCGCGAGCTTGCCGAGGAGCGCATCGCCTTCAAGACGCTGGTCGACACCTATCGCGCCGAGGCCGGCAGCAAGGAAGCCGACGACATGGTGCAGGCACTCGACATTCGCGAGACCACGACCGCGCCATCGACGATCCAGAAGGTTTTCGAAGACGCCGAGAAAAAGGGCTTCTTTGCGCCGGACAAAATCCTCGCCTCGACCCGACGCCTCTTTCAGGGCAGCGCGACCCGCGCCCTGATCTCGACCCCGGCGGCCGAGCCCGGCATCGAGACGAAACTCGCTGCGGCGCTCAAGGTCGATGTCAAAGGTCTCGCGGGCAAGCGCATCAAGCAGGGCAAAGTGACGTTCGATGCGTTGCCCAAACTCGGTGCCCCCGCGACGATCGTGTCGCACACGCCGATCAAAGAATTCGACATGCAGGAATATACGCTGTCGAACGGCGTGCGCGTGCTGATCTATCCGACCACGTCGGAGGACAGCCGCGTCTATGTTCGCGTGCGCTTCGGTGGCGGGTACAATGCCTTGCCGACCGACCGCGAGACGGCGGCGTGGGCGGCTGGCCTTGCGCTCACCGCAGGCGGTATCGGCAAGTTGAACCAGGGCGATCTTGACGAACTGACCTCGGGCCGGCGGATCGGGCTCGACTTCGGCATCGACGAGGACGCCTTCACCTATAACGCAATGACCTCGCCGACCGATCTGGGCGATCAATTGCGCTTGATGGCAGCGGCACTGTCGGCACCAGCCTGGGATCCGGCACCGGTGCTGCGCGCGCGGGCGGTGGCGATTTCGGGATATCCCAGCTCGAACTCGTCGCCCGAAGGGGTGCTGTCGCGCGATCTCGAACGCTTGCTGCACGATGGCGATCCGCGCTGGGGCAACCCCAGCCTGGCGGCGATCACCGCCACCACGCCGCAATCGTTCCGCGCGCTGTGGGAGCCTTTGCTCAAGACCGGGCCGATCGAAGTGATGGTGTTTGGCGACATCAAGGCCGATGCCGCGATCGCGGCGGTGCAGAAGACGCTGGGAGCCTTGCCGCCGCGCGCCGTGCCTGCAGGGCTGGTGGTGCCGCCGGTGCGTTTCCCCGCGCACAATCTGTCGCCCGTGGTGCGCACGCATGACGGACCGGACAATCAGGCGGCGGCGGTGATCGCCTGGCCGACCGGTGGCGGCGTGGCGGGCGCGACCGAGTCGCGCCGTCTCGACGTGCTGGCGGCGATTTTCAGCGATCGCCTGTTCGACCGTCTGCGCTCGCAAGCCGGCGCAAGCTACAGCCCCAACGTCTCCAGTTCGTGGCCGACCGGCACACCGAGCGGCGGGCGCATCATGGCGATCGGCCAGGTCGCGCCCGATAACATACCGCTGTTTTTCAAGCTGTCGCGCGAGATTGCCGCCGAGCTGGTGGCAAAGCCCGTCGATGAGGACGAATTGAAGCGCACGATCGGGCCGATGCAGCAATCGATCATGCGGCAATCGACCGGCAACCAGTTCTGGATGAACCAGCTCGACGGCGCGACCTATGACCCCGCCCGCATCGCTGCGCTGACCCATCTCTATTCGGACATCTCGTCCATGACGGCGGCGGATCTGCAGGCGACGGCGGCAAAATATCTCCGTCCCGATCGCGATTGGACGATGCAGGTGGTGCCGAAGGCGAAGTGACCTACGCCTTGTACAGGGACTCAAGGCGAGGCCCGTACACGGCCTTCAGCACATGCCGCCGGATCTTGAGCGAGGGCGTGAGCTGTTCGTTCTCGATCGCGAAGGGTTCGTCGGCAAGGACGAAGCGGCGAATGCGTTCGGTCACTGAAAGGTCGACGTTCACGCGCTCGACCGCTTGGCCAAGCGCGGTGCGATAGGCGCTGCTTTCCGCCAGCCGCTTGAAATCGCACACCGTCCCCTCGCGCGCGCACCACTCCTGCGTCCATTCGGGATCGGGCACGAGCACCGCCACCATATAGGGCCGCCGGTCACCGAAGATCATCGCTTGCGCGATTTCGGGTTGCAGCGTCAGCATCCCCTCGACCTTTTGCGGCGCGACATTCTCGCCTTTGTCGTTGACGATAATGTCCTTCTTGCGATCGGTGATCTGGATACGGCCCTTGGCGTCGATCACGCCGATGTCGCCGGTGTGCAGCCAGCCATCTTTCAGGACGCGTGCGGTCTCGGCCTCGTTGCGCCAATAGCCCTTCATGACGAGCTCGCCGCGCACCAGGATCTCGCCATCCTCGGCGATGCGCACTTCGGTTTCGACCAAGGGCGGGCCGACCGTATCCATCTTGAGTCCGACCTTGGGGCGGTTGCACGAGATGACCGGGGCGGATTCGGTCTGGCCATAGCCTTGCAGCATGGTGATGCCGATCGCTTCGAAGAACGTGCCGACCTCGGGCGTCAGCGGTGCCCCGCCCGACACCAAAGCCTTGATCCGGCCGCCAAAGCGTTGCTGGATCTTCGGGCGGAGCGTCGCGCCGAGGAACAGGTCCATCGGCTTGTCGAGCAACCCTGCTTTGCCCGCCGCTTTCTTGGTGCCGAGCGCTTGTGCACGGCCGAGTAGATAGCTGGAGAGCTTGCCCTGCTTCTCGACCGCCTTGGAAATGCGCGTGCGCAGCACCTCGAACAGGCGCGGCACCACCACCATCAACGTCGGGCGGACTTCCTCGATATTGGCAGCCAGCTTGTCGAGGCCTTCGCTGTAATAGATTTGGGCGCCGAGCCCGATCGGGAAATATTGCCCGCCAGTATGCTCATAAGCGTGGCTGAGCGGGAGGAACGACAGGAACACTTCGTCCTCCCAGCCGAAATCCTCTTCGATGATCGTGCAGCAGCCATGGACATTGTGCAGGATCGCGCCGTGATGCTGCATCACCCCGCGCGGCGAACCGCCCGTGCCGCTGGTATAGATGATGCACGCGGTGTCGCCGCGCGTCGCGGTGGCGGCGATGCTGGCCGGGTCGGTGTCGTGATCGGCCAGCAGGCGGTTCCACGGATGGAATTCGAGCGCGCCCGCTTGGTTGGCGCGCAGATCCTCGATGCAGATCACGATCTTGGCGGCGCTCGCGCGGATCGCGGCGGGGAGCAGCGTCTTGGCCAGTTTCGCGGTCGACACGATCACCGCCTTGGCACCCGAATTCTCGATGATGTGGGCGTGGTCGCGCTCGGTATTGGTGGTGTAGGTCGGCACGGTGATGCACCCCGCCGCCATAATCGCGAGATCGGCGATGCACCATTCCGGGCGGTTTTCCGACACCAGCATCACGCGGTCGCCGGGCACCAGGCCGATCGCTTTCAAGCCAGCGGCAAGGCTCGCCACCTGACGTGCGGTCTCCGCCCAGCTGCGCGAAACCCATTGCCCTTGGCTTTTGTGCCACAGAAACGGGGCATCCCCTTTTTCGGCGGCGCGGGTCAGGAACATCGCGACGAGGTTGGGGAAGTGTTCGAGGGTTCGCATTATTCTCTCCCGGGGAGTAAGCGCGCCGCATTCGGCTGCGCGTGAGGGCTTATTCGGGCGGTCGCGGCGCGGCACCGGCGCGGACGATCTGTGTGGTCTGGCCGTCTTCGCGCACGGCCACGCCTTCGCTGCGCGGATCGGCGGCACCGACCCACTGACCGTTCACGCGCTCGATCGCATTGGCCTTGAGGCCGAGCGGGGCGATCTGGACATGCTCGCCCAGCGCCTGAAGCGCGGGCACCATCGCATCGAGTTGCGTGCCCTTCTCGGCCACTGCGTCAAGCTTGGGGGCATAGAGCAAGCCAAGGCCGATCGCATCCTGCGCCGACATCTTCCAGTCGAGCACCGCCACCAGCGCCTTGGCGACTTGCGCGATGATGGTCGACCCGCCCGCCGCGCCGATCGCGATCCGTACCTTGCCATCTGGGCCATAGACGATGGTCGGCGACATCGAGCTGCGCGGGCGCTTGCCGCCTTCGACGCGGTTGGCGACGAGATAGCCGTCCTTGGCGGGGACGAAATCGAAATCGGTCAGTTCGTTGTTGAGCATCACGCCCCCGACCGACAGGCCAGAGCCAAAATAGCTCTCAATCGTGGTGGTTACCTCCGCGACATTGCCGCGCCGGTCGACCGCGACCAGGTCGCTGGTGCCTGGGATATCGGCATTGGGGGCGGGCGTGCGCGGCGGCGCGCCGGGCGGCGTGCCGGGGGCGACACTCGTCATGCTGCGCTCGGGCGAGATCAACGCCGAGCGGGCGGCGATATAGCCGGGATCGAGTAGGCCCTTGACCGGCACGCGCACATAATCTGGATCGCCGAGATACAGATCGCGATCGGCATAAGCGAGCCGTTCGGATTCCGCGAAGAGGTGCCACGCGACCGGGTTGTTCTTGCCCAGCGCCGCCATGTCGAAGCGCTCGAGCTGCTTGAGGATCATCAGCACCGCGATCCCGCCGGCCGAGGGCGGTCCCATGCCGCAGACTTTGTAGACACGGTATGTGCCGCAAATCGGCGCGCGCTCCTTGGCGCGGTAGCTGGCAAGATCGGCCAGTGTCATCTTGGACGGATTCTTCGCGGCACCGTTGACCGCCGCGACGATCTTCTGCGCCACCGCCCCGGTATAAAAGGCGTCTGGGCCTTTTGCGGCAATGGCGCTGAACAGCGCGGCCTGTTCGGGGTTTTTCAGAATGGTGCCGACGGGGAGCGCCTTGCCGTCGTCGCCCAGGAAATGCGCGCGCGCCCACGGATCGAGATGCCGACCGAAATTGTTGAGCCCGTTGTGGAGGCGCGGGGTGATCGCAAAGCCATCGCGCGCCAGACGGATCGCGGGGCCGAACAAAGTGGCCCAGGGCAGTTTGCCATACTGCTGATGCGCCAGCGCCATCATTCGCAAATTGCCGGGCACGCCCACGCTGCGGCCGCCGGGGATGGCGGTAAAGATGGGCAGCGGTTTCCCATCGGCCCCGTAAAACCACTTTGGGTCGGCGGCAGCAGGCGCGGCCTCGCGCCCGTCGAGCCCGGTGGTGCGGTCGGTGGCGGCATCATGATGCACCATGAAGCTGCCGCCGCCGATCCCGCTATTCTGCGGCTCGACGACATTCAGCGCCAGCATCGTCGCGATGGCGGCATCGGTCGCGCTGCCGCCCTTGCGCAGGATCTCCGCGCCGGCCGCTGCCGCGCGGGGATCGGCGGCGCTGACCATGCCGAGACTGGTGACGGTCTTGGGGGCGGGGCGGCGTGCTTCTGCGGTGGCGGGTGCGAGCAACAGCAGGGCGAGGGCGGCGAGCGATCTGTTCATGCGGCGACCCTAACGCGCTTCACCGCACAGGCAAGCCGCCGCCTGCGCAGCGGCATCCTCGCCGTCTGCTCTTTGTGGCTTTGTGCCTTCGTGCGAGAAATTGCGCGCACGAAGGCACAAAGCCACAAAGACGCGGGCAAGGATTTACGCTGCGCGGTGTCGTTCGCTGGTGCCAACCGCCTCGGCGACGGTCGCGAACCCGTCGCGTTTCAGGTTGTTCGCGAGGCCGCGGACGATGCGGCGGGCGAGGCCAGGGCCTTGGTAGACCAAGGCGGTGTAGAGTTGGACCAGGCTCGCGCCTGCGCGGATGCGGGCATAGGCTTCGTCGGCGCTGTCGATGCCCCCCACGGAAATCAAGGGAATCGCACCGCCCGTCGCCGCCCGAAAATCCGCAAGCCGCTGACGTGCCAGCGGTGCCAGCGGAGCCCCCGACAGCCCGCCACTCTCGCCCGCATGCGCAGAGTGCAGCGGCGGCCGCGAGATGGTGGTGTTGCTTACGATCAGCGCATCGACATGATGCGCAGCGGCGGCACGCGCGATCGCATCGATCGCGGTCGCATCGAGATCGGGCGCCACCTTCAGGAACAGGCGCGGGCGGGAGATGGGCGCGCGCCGCGCCTCGTCCGCTGCAGCCAGCAAATCGGTCAGTTCGGAGCCGTGCTGGAGATCGCGCAGGCCCGGCGTGTTGGGGGAACTGATGTTGACCGTGACATAATCGGCCACCTGCGCTGCCGCCGCCACGCCATGCGCGTAATCGGCGATCCGGTCGGGCGCGTCCTTGTTCGCCCCGACATTGATACCGAGCACGCCGCGCCGCTTTGCCGCCGTTGCGCGCGGCAGCGCTGCGGCAATACCACCATTGTTGAACCCCATGCGGTTGATCACCGCGCGGTCCTCGACCAGCCGGAACAAGCGGGGCTGCGGATTGCCCGCCTGCGGCAGCGGGGTGAGCGTACCGATCTCGACGCTGCCAAAGCCCAAAGCGAAAAACCCGTCGATCGCGCGGCCATCCTTGTCCACCCCGGCGGCCAGGCCCACCGGATTGGCAAAGTCCAGACCGGCGACGGAGGTGCGCAGGCTGGCGGGTGACCGTCCACCAAAGACCGGAGCCGCCCCCCTGGCCCCGAGCGCCAGCAGCTTGAGGGTGAGGGTGTGCGCGCGTTCGGGTTCGAGCGCGAACAAAGCGGGGCGGATCAGTGGGAACAGCATCGTGCGCCTGATGGCATCCGGGAGCGCTGGCGTCAAAGCCGGCACAGGTGCCTTAATTATGCATTTAGCATGAAAAGCGACGAATTTGTCCAATACACGACGCTCGAAAAACGCCATTAATGCAGTGCGACCCAAGAAGCTCCGGACCGGAGCATCTTTCCTCCGGCCCGGATGGTATACCATCCGGGCCGCTTTTATTTGTCTTGCAGAAGCATTACACTTGATCGCGACAGGTCAGGGGTGTCGCAGCGTGGGATCGATTGAACTGGACTACGCCGTGCCGTCGGCCGACTTAGCTGAGTATATCACGCTGTTTTACGATTTTTCGGCGGACGTGCCGATGCTGGAAGACGTCGAGCGCGCCGATTATGCGCAATTGCGGTTCCATCTGTCGCCTGGCCAGGCGGTCTATGCCTTTCCGGACGGGAGCGCGCAGGAAGCACCGGACGCGCATGTCCTGGGGCCGACCAGCGGCCCGCGCAGCGTGCGCGTGGCCGGGCCGGTGGCGGTGTTCGGGATGGGGCTGACGGCTGCGGGATGGTCGGCAATGATCGGGGCCGACGCATCGACGATGCTCAACCGTGTGATCGATGCAGCGCCGCTGTTTGGTGCGGCGCGGTTGCAGGGGGTTGCCGACGCTTTGCGCGAATCGCCCGGTGTCGGCCCACGGGTGGGGATTTGCGAGGCACTGGTGCGCGACCTGTTGCATAATGTGGACCCGCATTATGCCGATTTCATCCGCCATGTTGATGCGTGGCTGGCGGGCAGTCCGTCGCCGGAAATGGAATGTCTGATTGCGGCGACAGGCTTGTCGCGTCGCCAGATCGAGCGGAAGTGCAACATTCTGTACGGCGCGCCGCCGAAGGTGCTCGCCCGCAAATATCGTGCGCTGCGGGCGGCGGTGGCGATGCGTGGCGGTGAGGAAGGGATCGCGGACGCGGTCGATCGCGGCTTCTACGATCAGTCGCACATGATTCGCGAGGTGAAGCATTTTACCGGGCTCACGCCGCGACAGATCCGGGCGGAGCCCGGTCTGCTGTCCCAATTGACCATCTCCCATCGTAGCGCGCTGGGTGGGGTCGTCAGCCCGTTGATCAGCGACACATAGCGAATCCGTGGGTCGCCGGCCGGCGGCGGTGCGTCTTGGGGGTTGACCCGCAGCGCCACTGCGACCATTTGCAATCGGACAGAATTAATCCGATTGGATCCAATGCGTCTTTCCAGCCTTGCCGACTATGCCGTCGTGATGATGTCCGCCGCCGCGCGACATTGCGGCAGTGCGGCCAGGCTGAATGCGACGACGCTGGCCGATGAGACCGGCCTGCCGCTGCCGACGGTGCAGAAGCTGGTCAGCCGCTTGTCGGCGGGTGGCCTGATCGAGAGCACGCGCGGCACCGGCGGCGGTTTTCGTCTGTCGCGCCCGGCCGCGGCGATTTCGCTCGCCGAGATCATCGAGGCGGTCGAAGGGCCGATCGCGCTCACCGCGTGTGTGGAGGTTGGGCGGCACGACTGTGCGCTGGAAGGCGATTGCCGCGTCAAGCCGCACTGGAATGTCGTCAACGGGGCCGTGCGCGGGGCGCTCGATGGCGTTTCGCTGGCGAGCTTGTCGAGGACCCCGGCATGACCGATTTTAACGAGCCGCGTGACGGCAAGGACGATGTAATGGCCACCAAGAACGCCGAAGCCTATGAGGCCGTCAACAAATCCTATGAATGGGGGTTCCATTCCGACATCGAGCAGGACTTCGCGCCCAAGGGGCTGAGCGAGGATACCGTCCGCTTCATCTCGGCCAAGAAGGGCGAGCCCGAATGGATGCTCGATTGGCGGCTGCAGGCGTATCGCCTGTGGCTGACGCTCGAGACGCCCGATTGGGCCAAGCTGCAAATCGACCCGATCGATTATCAGGACGCTTATTATTACGCCGAGCCCAAGGCCAAGCCCAAGCTCGGCTCGCTCGACGAAGTCGATCCCGAAATCCTGCGCGTCTATGAAAAGCTCGGCATCCCGATCGAGGAGCAGAAGATGCTCGCCGGGGTCGAGGAGCTTGGCGAGGACGGCCAGCCCAAACGCCGCGTCGCGGTGGACGCGGTGTTCGACAGCGTCTCGGTCGCCACCACCTTCCGCAAGGAACTGGAAAGCGCGGGCGTCATCTTCCGCTCGATCAGCGAGGCGATCAAAGAATATCCCGACTTGGTGCGCAAGTGGCTCGGCAAGGTCGTGCCGCAGCATGACAATTACTTCGCAGCGCTCAACTGCGCGGTCTTCAGCGACGGGACCTTCGTGTATATCCCGGAGGGCGTGCGCTGCCCGATGGAGCTGTCCACCTATTTTCGCATCAATGCCGAGAATACCGGCCAGTTCGAACGCACGCTGATCGTCGCCGATAAGGGGGCCTATGTCTCCTATCTCGAAGGCTGCACCGCGCCGATGCGCGACGAAAACCAGCTCCACGCCGCCGTGGTCGAACTGGTCGCCTTGGACGATGCCGAAATCAAATATTCGACCGTGCAGAATTGGTATCCCGGCGACGAGAACGGCAAGGGCGGGATCTACAATTTCGTCACCAAGCGCGCGCTCTGCCAGGGCCGCAATTCCAAGGTGTCGTGGACCCAGGTCGAGACCGGCAGCGCGATCACCTGGAAATATCCGTCCTGCGTGCTGAACGGTGAGAATTCGGTCGGCGAATTTTACTCGGTCGCGGTGACCAACAACCGCCAGCAGGCCGATACCGGCACCAAGATGATTCACAATGGTAAGGGCAGCCGCTCGACGATCGTGTCGAAGGGCATTTCGGCGGGCCGTTCGGACAACACCTATCGCGGGCTGGTGCGCGTCGCGCCGGGGGCGGAGGGCGTGCGCAACTTTACCCAGTGCGATTCGCTGCTGCTGGGTGACCAGTGCGGCGCGCATACCGTGCCCTATATCGAAGTGCGCAACCCGTCGGCGCAGATCGAGCATGAGGCGACCACCTCGAAGATCAGCGACGACCAGCTGTTCTACGCGATGCAGCGCGGGCTCGACCAGGAAGCGGCGGTGGCGCTGATCGTCAACGGCTTTGCCAAGGAAGTGCTGCAGCAACTGCCGATGGAGTTCGCGGTTGAGGCGCAGAAATTGCTGGGGATCAGCCTTGAGGGGTCGGTCGGATGAGTTTGTCGCCGCAAGACTATGATCGGCGCACCGACTCCCCTCCCCTTCAGGGGAGGGGCCGGGGGTGGGGCCTCTCCGCCGAGTACCTAGCGGCGTTGCAAAAGCGCGCCGGAGAAATGCGCCGTAACCCGACCGAACCCGAGAAACGTCTCTGGCGCGCGCTGTCCAACGGCCAGGCGAACGGCCACAAATTCCGTCGTCAAGCCGTCATCGGCCGCTACATTGCCGACTTCGTCTGCCCGCAAAAGGCGCTGATCGTCGAAGTCGATGGCGATACGCATGATGAAGCCAAGGACCGGCTGCGCGACGATGTGCTGGCGGGGTTGGGCTTCCGCGTGCTGCGGGTATCGAACCACGATGTGATGGCGAAACTCGAAGGGGTCTTCGATGCGGTCGTGATCGCGCTGGCACAGGCGTCGGATCGCTGGGAGAGGCCCCACCCCAACCCCTCCCCTGAAGGGGAGGGGCTAGACGCGGTCGAGGCGCAGAAGTTGTTGGGGATCTCGCTTGAGGGGGCGGTGGGGTGATGGAGGCCGCTCGCCTCAAACGCGCGCGGTGGCGGCTTCGTGCCTACTTCATTGGGAGCGGCATCATTATGGCGTTCCTATTTCTGTTACTCGCCGAGGGCGTGATCCGGTTCTTTGGAGTCGAAGCCACCAACTATCTGGCGACACTAGTTTTTGCCGCAATGGTAATGGCCGGCGGAACCTACGCGATCATCTACTTTAGCGCTGTTGTCGTTCACGTCGCGCGACGTCGGCTCAACAAGCAGCCAATCATGGAAACTGAAGACTAACGATGCTTAAAATCACTAACCTTCACGCCGAAATCGACGGCAAGGAAATCCTCAAGGGCCTCTCGCTCACCGTCAATGCGGGCGAGGTCCATGCGATCATGGGGCCGAATGGTGCTGGCAAATCCACGCTGGGCTATGTGCTCGGCGGGCGGCCCGGCTATGAGGTTACGGCGGGCTCGGTCGAGTTCGACGGGAAGGACTTGCTGGAGATGGCGCCGCACGAGCGCGCCGCCGCAGGTCTGTTCCTTGGCTTCCAATATCCGGTCGAAATCCCCGGCGTGTCCAACGTGCAGTTCTTGCGCGAGGCGCTCAACGCGCAGCGCAAGGGCCGCGACGAAAAGCCGCTCTCGGGTGCCGAGTTCCTGAAACTCGCGCGCGCGCAGGCCGATGCGCTGAGCATGGATCAGGACATGCTCAAGCGCCCGGTCAATGTCGGTTTCTCGGGCGGCGAGAAGAAGCGCAACGAGATGGTGCAGATGGGCATTGTCGACCCCAAGCTCGCGATCCTCGACGAGACCGATAGCGGGCTCGACATCGATGCGCTGCGCATCGTCGGCGAGGGTATCAACCGCATCATGCGCAAGCCAGACAAAGCGGTGATCCTGATCACCCATTACGAGCGCTTGCTGAGCTATGTCGCGCCCGATTTCGTGCATGTCCTCTCGGCCGGACGGATCATCCGTTCGGGCGGGCCGGAACTCGCGGCGGAGCTGGAGCGCGAAGGCTATGCCGGGGTGGTGGCGTGATCGCGCTCGCCCTGGCGCTCGCGGTGCAGGGTACGCCGCTGCCCGCCGAGGAGCCTGACATCGTGGTGATCGGTCGTCGGCTTGCCGCGCTGTCGGTACGGGTGGGGCGCGATCCGCAGGGGCGCTTTACCTGCGGCCTCAGCCAGTCGACCGGTAATGCTCGGCTCGATGAGCAATTGTGCCGGACTGCGGCGAAATGCGTCAAGACCGGTGCGATCGATCAGGGAGCCGCTGCCGCCTGTATCGATCGCCGCAAACCCGCCTTGCTTGAAGGCGTGCGGCGGACCTTGGCGGCAGGGGCGCGGCCATGACGCTCGCTCTCCCCACGCGTCGCGATGAATCCTGGCGGTATAGCGATCTCGAAGCCGTCGCCTCGGTCTGGCCCGTGCCTGCCGCCGAAGTGATCGACGTTCCCGCTGGCGAGTCGATCGCGCGCGTCATCGTGCAGGACGCCGCGACCGATGCCGTGGCGATCCGCGATTACCGTGTGATCCTGCGCGAAGGGGCGTCCGCAACCTTCCATGTGATCAACACCGGCGGCAAGCTCGGTCGCGTGACGATCGACGTGACGTGCCATCAGGGTTCGCATTTCGAACTCGGCGGCGCGATGCTCGGCGGGGGCGAACAGACGCTGGAGATCGTCACCACGCTCAACCATATCGAGCCCAATGCCACTTCCAACCAGGTCGTGCGCTCGGTGCTCGGCGGGCGGGCGACGGGGTCGTATCTCGGCAAGGTCGCGGTCGCGCGCCATGCCCAGAAGACCGATGCATCGCAGTCGGTCAAGGCGATGCTGCTCACCCGCACCGCCACCGCAAATGCCAAGCCCGAGCTCGAAATCTTCGCCGATGACGTGAAGTGCGCGCATGGCGCGACCGTCGGAGAACTCGATGCGAACGCGCTGTTCTACCTCGCCTCGCGCGGCATCGCCCCGGCAGAGGCCAAGGCGATGCTGCTGCGCGCGTTCATCGGATCGGTATTCGAGGGGATCGAAGACCCTGCCGAACGCGACCGCGTCGAAGCCGCGGCGCAAGCCGCGCTGGAGCGGATGCTCAATCTCCCTCTCCCGTTGGGAGAGGGAAGGGGCCCATCGCGCAGCGATGGGAAGGGTGAGGGTGGCTTATGAAAACCGCGCTTGACCCTCACCCTTCCGTCGCTTCGCTCCTCCCTCCCTCTCCCGGTGGGAGAGGGATTTTGGCCGCCCTCGATCACCGCGCCGATTTCCCCGCCATCCCCGCCGACTGGGCGTATCTCGACACCGCCGCCACTGCGCAAAAGCCGCAAGCGGTGATCGATGCGATCACGCGCGGCTATGACACGAGCTATGCCACGGTGCATCGCGGCGTGTACCAACGCTCGGCCGACATGACGCTCGCCTTCGAGGCGGCGCGGCGGCGCGTGGCTGGCTTCCTGAACGCGGCTTCCGAAAACGAAATCGTGTTCGTGCGCGGCGCGACCGAGGGCATCAACCTCGTGGCGCAATGCTGGGCAGGCACGCAGTTGAAAGCAGGCGACCGCATCCTGCTGAGCCAGCTTGAACACCATTCCAACATCGTGCCGTGGCAGATGGTGGCCGAGCGGCTGGGCGTGGCGATCGACGTGATTCCGCTGACGTCCGACCACCAGATCGACCTCGACGCGATGGCGGCGATGATCACGCCTGCGCACAAATTGGTCGCGCTGGCGCATGTCTCGAACGTGCTCGGCTCGCTGCTCGACGCCAGGCGCGCCGCCGATATCGCGCATTCGGTCGGGGCGAAACTCCTGCTCGACGGCTGCCAGGCGGTGCCGCGCATGGCGGTCGATGTCGCCGCGCTGGATTGCGATTTCTACGTCTTCTCGGGCCACAAGCTTTACGGCCCGACCGGCATCGGCGTGCTGTGGGCGCGGCCCGACCTGCTCGAAGCGATGCCGCCGTATCAAGGTGGCGGGTCGATGATCGACAAGGTCAGCTTCGCCAGGACCACCTATGCCCCGCCGCCGGGCCGGTTCGAGGCGGGC
Organism: Sphingomonas sp. TF3; assembly: GCF_003985085.1. Lineage (NCBI taxonomy): Bacteria > Pseudomonadati > Pseudomonadota > Alphaproteobacteria > Sphingomonadales > Sphingomonadaceae > Sphingomonas > Sphingomonas sp. TF3. Next base: position 16,792 of record NZ_RWKS01000031.1, read on the forward strand.
ACGCCGCATATCGTCGGTGTGCTCGGGCTCCATGCCGCGATCGATTATGTCGAGAGCATCGGGCTCGACCGCATCCACGCGCATGAGACCGCGTTGGTCACGCTGACGCGCGAAGCGCTGTCGCAGATCAATTCCCTCACGCTGTTCGGGCCGGAGGATTCCGCCGGAATCGTCAGTTTCAGCATCCAGGGGGTGCATCCGCACGACATCGGCACCATCTTGGATGAAGCGGGCGTCGCGGTGCGCGCCGGACATCACTGCGCGCAGCCGCTGATGGAGACGCTCGGCGTCGATGCGACGGCGCGCGCCAGCTTTGGCGTTTACAACACAGCAGACGATGTCGCGGCGCTGGTGCGCGGGATTGAACGAGTAACGAGGATTTTCGGATGAGCGACCGGATCGAAATCGAGGAAGTGAGCGCCGTAGAGCAGCCACCGCGCGCGCGCGTCGAAGCGGCGGAAGAAACGCCGGGCCAGACGCTGGAGCGCAAGCGCGACTATCTCGAAGGCTTTCTCGCGCAAAAGCCAGCGGGCGATGTGGCGGGCGAGCCCGGCGGCGCGCTGTACGAGGCGGTGGTCGCCGCGCTCAAGGAAATCTACGATCCGGAAATTCCGGTCAACATCTACGATCTCGGCCTCATCTACGGCGTCGATGTGACCGAAGCGGGCCATGCTGTCGTCACCATGACGCTGACCACACCGCATTGTCCCGTTGCCGAATCGATGCCGATGGAAGTCGAGATGCGCGTCGGCGCGGTGCCCGGCATCGGCTCGTCCGAGGTCAATCTGGTGTGGGACCCGGCGTGGGACCCGGCCAAGATGTCCGACGACGCCAAGCTCGAATTGGGCATGCTGTAACCAATAAGCCCCTCCCCTTCAGGGGAGGGGTTGGGGTGGGGCTTGTCCACAGGCGCGACGCTGGAGGCGCGGCCCCACCCCCTACCCCTCCCCTGAAGGGGAGGGGCAAGAAGGAAGTAGAATATGACCACCACCACCCGCGCCCGCCCCGCCGCCCTGATCCTGACGCCCTCCGCCGAGGATCGCATCGCCGCGCTGATGACGAAGGCGCCCGAGGGCGCGATCGGCGTCAAACTGTCGACGCCCAAGCGCGGCTGCTCCGGCCTGGCCTATTCGGTCGACTATGTGACCGAGGCCAAGCCGTTCGACGAACGCATCGATACCCCCGGCGGCACCCTGTTCGTCGATGGCGGGTCGATCCTGTATCTCGTCGGATCGACGATGAACTGGGTCGAGGACGATTTCACCGCCGGCTTCGTGTTCAACAACCCCAATGCCAAGGGCGCGTGCGGCTGCGGCGAGAGCTTTACCGTTTAAGCAGGCGACCGCTGCAACAACGCCGTCCGCAGGCACTCGCACACCAATTCGCTCCGCTGGTTGAACATGCGGTGCTTGAACACCACCAGCCCGGCATCGGGGCGTGATTTGCTCGCGCGCAGCTCGACCACCTCGGTTTCCGCGCGCAGCGTGTCGCCGACGAACACGGGCTTGGGCATCACCACCTTGTCATAGCCGAGATTGGCGACCAGCGTGCCGAGCGTGGTATCGCCGACCGACAGGCCGACCATCAGCCCGAAGGTGAAGATGCCGTTGACGACGATGCGGCCGAATTCGGTCGCGCCGGCATACTCCGCATCCAGATGCAGCGGCTGCGGATTGTGGGTGAGCGTGGTGATCAGCAGATTGTCGGTCTCGGTCACCGTGCGGTGAAGCGCGTGCTCGATCCGGTCGCCGACCGTCCAGGCGTCGAAAAAGCGCCCGCTCATGCCGCACGCCAGATCGCGGATCGAGCACGTGCGGTGTGCCTCACCCTGTATCGGCAGATGCCCTCGCACTCAATCTTCCGCATTCTGCATCCTTTCCTGACGCGCCCTCGGCCTTGGCTTGAGGGGACGTCGATCGCATGTCATGGGCCTGTCGATAAACCCCGCCCAAGTGGCGGCGTGATCGCGTTCCCGAGGCACCGGCCATGGCCAAGAAATACTATCTGACGGCTACGCTGTCCGACGGCTATGTGAAGACGATCGGTCCGACGTCGCTGGCGTTCACCCATTATTGGCGGATCGTTGCCCAGCTTGGCAATGGCAAGACCGAGGTATTTTGGGGGCACGCCAAATCGCTGGCGGAAGCCCGCAAGAAGCACACCGCCGCCCGCGACGCCGCCACCCAGCGGGGGTGGATCGATTACGCTTTCGAGGTGGTGGAACTGGCGCGCACGCCGGGATGACCGACGTGTCGGTATCATGTCCGGCGGTCTTCGGTGGAGCTGAGCTGCGCTGGTGACCCCTACGAGAGGCGTCGACAAGTTCGGAAAGCCGCGGAAATCTGCGGTTTCGGGATAGGGCGGAACATCTCCGCTGTACCCGTCCGCTGACCAGCCGCTGTACCTGCCCGGGGCGTCCGTCTTCCGCCGCGGGCCCATCCCGCGACGCCCTATTGGGATAGCCGCCAGGTGCCGATGCGTCGAGATGGTGAATGCGGCCCTTGTCTGAATTCCTCGCACGGGCGACCGCGGGCCTTCTCCCACCTGTGGTGGAAAAGTCTCGCATAGAGGCGCTTTGACCCGGCACGGCCCGGTATCGATAGACCCCGCATCGCCACCTCGTCGAGGAACAGACGAGCTCGCGCGTAACGGTATCCGAGGCGTCGCTCCGCCTGGCGCGGTTCGCGGAGCTGCACCTGAAAGCCCATTATCAGCTCCCGCATTGGGCTGGCTCGCGGCGAGGTACGACGACAAATCCGTCAAGTCAGCGACCGCTCCAACTTGCCAAAATTCGACCTCCCCATAGGGCATCGCTCGATGCCCGAGGGTTCGGGCCTCCCAGACTTTCGTTCGCCTGCCGGCGCCCGAAACTCTTCAGGAGACCGGGATGGCCGCTTACAGGTGCTCACCCGGTGTAAGCGGACATTATTCACTAAGCTCGCCCGGGCACGTACCCGAAGGGGCGTTGCGGTGAAGCGTTCTTTGCTTTCTAAGCCCGTGAAGACGCGTTGTTCTCTCGAGACAGCATCCAGATCGCTAGCCAGCTATGGCAAGCATTGGATTACCGACCAGAATGGAACAGGGCGGGGCGATTAGTCGAAGTCTGCCTCTCCTCTCGGGTAGGCATCGTTCGTAGTGTAGAAGCTGTCGCTACGTCACTTGGTAGTTTAGCGGATAGCCGACTTTGTATGGTGGGGGTGGGGGCAAGGTGGACGGGGCGGATTATGCAGCGCGCATTGAAGCGGCCAGGACGGATGTCGACGAGCTTGGCCGGATCGCTGATGAGCTGCAGGCGTCGGCTGCACCCGACGCTCAGCGCCTGCGCAACAAGGCGGTGGCGCTGCGCTTCATCCTGCGAAGGTCCTCCGGTGCTCTCAGGCGCCCGCTCGGTACGGCACCGGCGACCGCTGCCACGGGGCTCCCGCAGTGGTTGGCCGATCTCCAGCTACCAGCGATCGACGGGCGCCCGCTGCACGCCTACCGACTTCGGGACGATCGGTTCGCCGAGCTTCAGGCGAAGCTGAAGACGCGCGCCTCCGCCCTGATGTTCGCACCCGACAAGGTCCTGGCGGCTCAGTTCGTGCTCTGGGCGGCCGAGTGGTTCCGACGGTGCTATGACGGCACCGGCCAACGCTGGGATGCACTCGGCGTGCCGCTCGAGCTGCGCGGGAACTGGACTAACTACCGGAAGCTGACCGACATCGGACTTCGACACTGGCGCATCCCGGAGCTGCGCATCAACGGCACGCATCATCGTCTCGCGGCTATTGCCAGGCAGGGCGGCTTCCCGCTCGCCGCGCTCGAGGGGAAGGGGGCGGGCTGGGCGCCGCGGTTCCTGGAGCGTCTCGTGGGAGCCCTGCTGGCCGAGCCGGACGCCTCGCTCGACGTCGCCGAGCGTATCGCCTCGTCGATCATGATCCTAGTGCCCGAGACCTGGCGCAATCAGGAGATACGGATCGTGTCCGCCGAGCTCGCGACCGAGATCGTCCGGCTGCGCCGCCTCGCGGATGCGGAAGGCGCGCCCGAGGGATCGCTCACGTCGCTATGGCTCGACCGGCACCATCCGGCCTGGCGTGACGAATTGCCTGTCGGCGTCAGCAGTGAGGCGGGGCTGAGCTTGGTGGACGGTCTGATGCGGACTGCAGTCCTGCGGGGCGGGACAGGCGCGGTCGGACTGCGGCGACTGCTCAATGTGACGACGGACGGGCGGAGGGAGCTGGTGGAGCTGAAGCTCATCGGGACGCTGAACGACGTCGAGGGGAGGGCGATCTCGCGAAACCTCGGGGAAGACTGGAGCCGGCTGCGCCTCTTCCCGTCCGGTGACTTCGCGCGGCATGTCACCGGCGAACTGGCAACTGCGGATCCGGGCGGAGACGGCACCTGGATTGCGAGACCGAGCACGACGCGGAGCAGGTTCGACCTACCACTGTCGATCGCGGTCACGGCGGAGCTGCGCGGCGGCGGCGCGCGGGTGGGTGAGCCGTTCGGCCTGCCCGGCGGGGAGGCGGTCCCAGCCGGCGTGCGAGTGTACGTGGCGGACGGCGACCAAGGCGTGGACGATCGCTTGGAATTGACGCTACTTGGGGTCGGAAGCGGAGGGTACAGGCCGGACCGGGTGCACGTCGACGTGCCGCGAACGTGGACCTGCGTCGCACATGGCGAGCTGGGCACTTCCGAATTGCTCGCCGGTGGCACTCAAGGCGAGCGGTCGCTTTGGATCGTCGAAGGTGCGGCCCTCGTCACGTCCGAGCGTGGAGACCGGTATCTGGTCCGCGCTGGGCAGAAGGGAGAGCACCGCGATCGCTTGCTCATCCTGGGCACCGTCGCTCGCGAGTGCTCGAGTGTAGACCCCGCGCTGCCTCTATTCGTCGGGGCACCCGCATTTCGACTGCGGGACGGTAACCGCGAGAGGATGGCGGCGCCGGGCGAGCTGGTCTGGCGCGCGGCCGGGGCTGCCACTTGGCAGGCCAACGCTCTCGCTCCGTCGCACGGCCTCTGCGAGTTCGCGTGGCGCGATGAGCTTAGTGGGCACATCCGCGCCCGGGGCGACGCCGTCGTTCTGCCAGCGGCCTTCGCGATTGAACGCCGGCGGGTCGGTGAATGGCTCAATCTCAGCGTCTCCGGATGGCCGGGCCGCATGGAGATGGACGGAGGTGCCAAGGTCGGCGTCGATAGCTGGCGGTTTGCGACCCGTGCGACCACGAGATCGAGTACCACGTTACGCCTTCTCGTTGACGGACAGGCCCCTGTCGAGATATCGATCGCGCTTCCCCACCAGTCCTGGATAGACGACTGGTCCGCTGGTCCACTGCAGCGCGGCTCGCGCATCTCTCTCTCGACCATAAACCGCTTCGTCGCACGCGCCGACGGCAGGTGCGAGTTGCTCGCCGATCTCCTCGACCGCAATCGGAGGCCTGTGGTGCAGGGGATCTCTAGCTGGTGGGTCGACGGCGAGCTGCCGATGTCCACGATCCGCGACGACCTCGCGGCGCTGCTCAGGCCGCTCGGCGACATACGCGCGACGGTGAGGCTCAAGTTCAATGATGGCCACGAGGACTTCTGGTTCGTAGAGGAGTTCGACCACATCCTCCAGAAGGAGGGACGTGGATGGTGTCCTGATCGGGCCGTGGTCGAGGGCGACGTCCGCATCGTCGGGCGAGCTCTGGCCCAACCCGCGGCTGAGCGGGACTTCGGTTCCTACGGCCTGCTCGCCAGCGGGATGCACAGACCCTTCGAGCTCCCGACCCTGCACGGCGACTGGCTCGTCTACCTCCGGGCCAACGAGCGGGTGCTCAGCTGCCCGCAGTTCATCCGTGGGCGCGACATGGCGGTGGCGCCGACCACCGCGCTCGGCCGGGCGATGGCGGTCCAGGAGCGGGAGCCGCGGCTGGCGGCGATCGGCGGGCTCATCGACGACACTTTGAGGGAACCGACCTCTCGCGAGAGCCGCGACCTGGTAAGGGCGGCCACCGATCTCGCGCTCTCGCTTGACGGCATGCCGCCCGCGACGTTCGACATCCTGGCGCTGATCTGCGAGCGGCCGCTTCTCGGCACAATGATGCTGTTCCACGCGGCGGCGAAGGACCTCGATGCACTGATTCGGCTGACCGAAGGGCTTCCGATGGCGTGGTCGCTGGTACCTGCCCGGTGCTGGGAGGAGGCCGCGGGCGCAATGGCCGAGTACCTGTTCGAGACCGCACCCGACGACCCGCTGCTGGTGGCCCGGATGGTGAGCGACCGTCGGAAAGCGATTGCGGAACAGGAGTCCGCCCTGGCGCCGCTATTGGGGTTGAAGTCCGAACACGACGAACTCGTCGTGGCCTCCAACGCCTTCCTGAATAGATCCGACGACCGCATACAGGACATGCAGAACCCGTTTCGGCGGCGACATGCGGGCCTGCTTCCGGCATGGGGAGTGGGAGAGCACTTTTGGCGTGCGCTGGATGCACCCGTCGCCGCGGCACTATCCGCGATGCAGCGGGTCGAGCTCGACGATGCCGAGATCAGGTGCGTCAAGGACATAGGACGGCGCCATCCGCGCTGGTTCCGCGAGGCGTTCGCCGCCACGCTTGAGGAGTATCGCTAAATGGCAGACGCAGCCCCCTTTTCGGCTACCCTGAGCCCGCTCGAGGTCGATGCGCGTCTGCGCGAGCGCGTGGCCGCCGCGGTGATTGCCCAAGCCGGCATCCGGCATGATGGCCTCAACACGTTCCTCCGCGCCCGGCTGTCATCCACCGACGTGTCCCGGGGCGCACTCTTCGCCGAGCCCGCACTCGAGGGTGCCGCAGGCTTCGTCTCGTCCGGTCGATCCCCCCAGGACCTTCGCGGCGGCCTCCTCCACCCGCGCGTGGTTGATGCGCTCGTGGGAAGGGAGGGTGACCCGTACCGCTTCGACTATCCCGCATACGCGCACCAGATCGAGGCTTGGACGCACCTGCTAGCAAAGGAGCCGCGGTCGGTCCTCGTTTCGAGCGGCACGGGTTCCGGCAAGACTGAATGCTTCCTCGTGCCCATGCTGGACGACCTGGCGCGCGAGGTCGACGTTTGTGGTCGGCTGTCGGGTGTGCGCGCTCTGATGCTCTATCCGCTGAACGCGCTGATCGCGAGCCAGGAGGAGCGCCTGCGCCGGTGGATCGCGCCGTTCGGCGGCGACATCCGCTTTGCGCTCTACAACGGCCTCATGACGGACAACCGCAAGAGCGAGCGCGACCGGGCGGAGGCCGACCACCCGGGGCAGGTACTCTACCGTCGTACCCTTCGCAGCGATCCCCCGCCGGTCCTGGTCACGAATAGCACGATGCTCGAATACATGACCATCCGGAAGGAGGACCATCCGATCGTCGAGGCCTCGCAGGGTCTTCTCCGGTGGATCGTCATCGACGAGGCGCACAGCTACGTCGGATCCGCAGCTGCCGAGGTCTCGCTTCTGCTGCGGCGCGTGCTGCAGACGTTCGGCGTCGAGGCGGCGAACGTCCGTTTCGTCGCGACATCGGCGACCATTGGCGGCTCTGACGAGAAGTCGAAGGCCGACCTGCAGCGCTACCTTGCCGACCTGGCCGGCGTTCCGACATCTCAGGTCAGCGTGGTGATCGGACATCGGCAGGATGTCGCCCTTCCACCGCCGTCCTCGGATGTCGGGCCAGCGGATCCGGCGCGCGCCGACTTCGCAGCGCATCCCACGGTGCAAGCCTTCGTGCAAGAGGCCGAGCGTGGGCCTATGTCGCTGACCCGCGCCCGCCAGATCGCTGGCGCGGCGCTGGACACGTCCTTGCTGATCCACGGTGTCGCGACCCCGCGGCCAGGGGCGAGGGGGGATGGCCCACTGCTGCCGCTCCGCGTGCACCAGTTCGTGCGAGCGGTGCCGGGTCTCTGGTCCTGTCTGGACGTGGGTTGTCCGGGCGAACGCCCTGAAGAGTGGCCCTATGGCAGCATATCGTTTCAGGCCGACGATAGGTGTGGCGTGTGCGGAGGCCAGCTGTACGAGATCGTCAGCTGTCGCGAGTGCGGGGAGCCGTGGCTCAACGCGTACGACCATGGTGACAGGTTGCTTCCCGCGGCGACGACCCCGGACCGTGACGAGTTCGCCGCCGCCAGCGCGCGGGAGATGGATGATGGCGATGCCGAGACCGATGACGGTGAGGCGGAGGACCAGGAGCCGACCGGCGTTTCCGCGGACGGCCAGCGCAGGCTTCTTGGCGTTCGCGCGCTTCCGGACCTTCAGCTGCGCGGCGTGGACCCGCGCGACGGGCGTCTTCCCGAGCGCAAGGGCGAGGGGACCCCGGTCTGGATGAGCCGACCCGTCGATGACGGACGATGCGCTCGCTGTCACGCGGCGCCCGGCACCAATTCCAGCGGACCGCTGTGGCCATTCCGCTTCGGCGCACCCTTCCTGATCCAGAACGCGACACCGACCATGCTGGAAGGGGTGTCCGCAAGCCGGATCGAGGGCATCGAGCTTCCCGCGGAAGGGCGTCAGCTGATCTCTTTCACCGACAGCCGGCAGGGCACGGCCCGTTTCGCGGCGAACATCGAGACCATGTCGGAGCGCAGCTACGTCCGTTCCTTCGTCTACCATCTTGTGCAGAAGGCATCGGCGCCGCCGACTCTCTCACCCGAGCTGAGGGTGGAGCTGGAGGAGAAGCGGGACAAGTTCGCCAGGCTCGCGCAGGGGGACGCGATGTTCGCGCCGTATCTCGCGGAGGTTGAGGCGGAGCTGGGCCAGGGCGTTGTCGAGGCGAGCGTCCCGTGGACGGCGGCGGTTCGCGACCTAGGCAGCGAGCCGATGGTTCGCCAGTGGATTGGCCGCGTGTGGGATGCGGATCGCGACGAGCGGTTCCACCGTGATCCCGACGCGCTTGCCAACTACCTCCTGCTCCGGGAGCTTGCACGGCGGCCGCGCCGCGCGAACGCGATCGAGACGCTGGGCTTCGCCAAGCTGGTCTTTCCGCCGATCGAGAAGCTGACCCAGGCGCGGGTGCCGGAAGCCCTGACGCGAAAGGGCCTGGGCCTCGGGGACTGGCGCGACTATCTCTACTTCCTAGTGGATGCTGCCATCCGGACCAACTTCGTTCTGAACATCAGCTGGGCCGATGCGCGGTGGTTGCTGCCGAGGCAAGCCTTCGTGCGCAGCATCGTGGGGCCTGGCCAGAGCCGCCGCAATGGATCGGACATCGTCTGGCCCCGAGCGGGGGCGTCGGGTCCGAAGACCAATGCGGTCCTGCTTCTGGAACAGACACTCGGGCTGGACAGCGCATCGGCCGAGGATCGCGCGACCATCGATGACATACTCCAGTCCGCCTGGGATCAGGTGCGTCCGCTACTAGAGAGCACGGCCTCCGCCCTTTCACTCGACCTTGGCCGGGCGTCCCTTGCGCCGGTCCGTTCGGCCTGGTTGTGCCCGGTGACGCATCGAGTGCTCCCACGGCTCGCCCTGGGGCGGAGCCCGTACGGGCTTCGCGGGGGCCCTGCCGGCGCCGACCAGAAGCCGCGGGAGCTCACCTTCCCGCAGCTCCCCCTCACGTTCCCTCGAAGCGGGATCGAACGTGAGCGCCTGGCTGTGTTCACGCACGACGATCCGCTGGTGGTCGAACTCCGCGGTGCGGGCGTTTGGTCCGACCTTCACGATCGGGCTGCGTCGTTCGCGCCCTACATCCGCGCCGAGGAGCACTCGGCGCAGCAACCGCCCTATCGGCTCCGCGAGTTCGAGGAGCAGTTCAAGAAGGGGGAGATCAACCTCCTGGCATGCTCGACGACGATGGAGATGGGCGTCGACATCGGATCGATCGAGGCCGTCCTCAACACAAACGTGCCACCCTCCATCGCGAACTACCGTCAGCGGGTGGGGCGCGCGGGACGGCGCGGCCAGGGGTTCGCCTCCTCGCTCACCTTCGCGCGCAACACCCCACTGGACCGCGAGGCCTTCCTGGACCCGGTGGCCTACCTCGGCACGAAGCTGCGGTCGCCGAAGGTACAGCTTGAATCGCGGCGCATCGTCCAGCGGCACGTCAACGCGCTTCTCCTCGCGCGATGGTTCCGCGAGGCGTCCGGCGAGCTGACACGTGTCAAGGCGGGTGACTTCCTCGGTTACCCGCAAGGCCTGACCCTAGATCCTCCCGTCGATCCACCGATCGCGCAATTCCTCGCCTGGCTGGCGCAGCCGAGCACGGACTCAAGCACTGGTCCCGGAATCCGCGCGCTGACGAGGGGGACGGCGCTTGAGGGCAACGCATCGGTGCTGCTCACTGCCGCACAGATGTTCGAGTCGGCGGTTGCTTCATTCGGAGAGCAGTGGCGGGCGCTGCGGGAGCAGGCGAGGACGCTCGCACCTGACGCGCGGGCCGGGATTGAGATCCAGGTGCGCCGGATGTGCCGCGAACCGCTGCTGAGGGAACTCGCCAACCGTTCGCTGCTTCCAGGTCACGGATTCCCGAACGCGGTTGTGCCGTTCATCACTGACTGCGCCGAGGCCCGTGACAGGCACCGCAACCGGTCGGAGGACGAGGGCGAGACCACGCGGAACCGGCGATACGACTATCCAAGCCGCAATGCCGACGTCGCCATCCGCGAGTATGCGCCCGGAGCGGAGATCGTGGTCGACGGGCTCGTCTGGACATCGGAGGGCGTGACATTGAACTGGGAGCGGCCCGCCCACGACAATGGCAGTCCGGAGATCCAGAGCGTGCGGTGGTCCTGGTCGTGTCGCGACTGCGGCGAGGCGGGATGCTCGCGAACGATGGTCGAGCAGTGCAACGCGTGCGGATCGACGAGTATCGAGCAGCAGCAGTTCCTCGAGCCGGCGGGCTTCCGGGTCGATTGGAAGGCGAAGCCACACGCCGAGACCGACAGGGTCGAATACATCGAGCCGATACCGGCTCGCATCTCCGCCCGGGAGGCTCGCTGGGATCCTCTGCTCGACCCTATCCTGGGACGCGTCAGGGCGACCTCTGACGGCATGGTGTTCCACCATTCGCTGGGACGGCGCAAGCAAGGCTACAAGATATGCCTCGACTGCGGCCGCGCGGCCGAGGAGGGCGGACTACCGCTTACCGCTCATGACGCGCTCATGCCACCGAAGGGTGGGGCCGGTCGGTGTTCCGGCAACGACAAGACGTTTGCGATAACGCGTCCCTTGGCGCTTGGGCACGAGGTCCTGACGGACGTGGCAGAGCTTCAGCCCGCGAACCTGACCGACCTCGGGACGGCCTGGGCGCTTGCGTCCGCTGTGCGTGAAGCGCTTTCGCGGCGACTAGGCATCGAGCCCCGCGAGCTCGGGCTGGGCGTTGCGCGACGCACTGGGGCACTCGGCGCTCCAACATGCTCGATCTTCCTCTACGATCAAAGTTCGGGAGGTGCCGGCTACGCGCCCCGCCTGCTCGACGAGCTCACAGTCGTCCTGCAAGGTGCGCGAGGTGTGCTCGACTGCCCGATGGAATGTAGGACGGGATGCTCCTCGTGCGTCCTCGTGGCGGACCTCTTCGCGCAGCAGGAAATCATCGATCGCCGCGCCGCCCTTTCATTTCTGACGACGCTTCTCGCCGACATGAGCGAGCCGGATGAGGACGACTCGGCAGGACCAGGTTCGGTCCTCAGCCCTCCGGCGGCCGATGCCATTGTCAGGCGGGTGCAGGGCGGCGATTTGGCGGCGATCTGGACCGGACCGGACTATGATCTGGCTGCCTTGGCCGAGACGCCGTTCTCCACCGTCTTCGGATCACTGGGCACGGTTGGTGCGGAAGTGCGCCTTGTCCTGCCGTCAGGGGCGCTTGATCAGATGGACGACGCGGCGCGGGCAGGCCTGCGGAACGCTTCTTTCCGTCACGGCTTCACGCTTTGGAGCGCGGATCCGGTCGTGGGTGCGAACGGCGCCGTCATGTTGGCGGTCATCGGTGCGTCCAGTGGTGCAACCGGCTTCTTCACCCGCGACACAGCCGCCCGTGTGCTCGATGCCGGCTGGGGATCGGGAAGCGAGCATCCGCTTGTGGAGATGCCGCTCGCGTCGTTTCCGCAGATGCTCCGCGTGGACGCCGACGCACTGGAGCGCTCGTCGGCGCCTGGCGACCGGGTCCGCATCATACAGTCCGATCCGGGCCGGCCAGTGAAGCAGTTCGGCGCAGGGGTGGTATCCCGGGTTCTCAAGGACGACCTGGAGGCCGCCGGTTTGTGGAAGCCCGGCAACCTAGCCGGGATCGGCTATTCCGACCGGTATCTGAAGGCACCTCTGCCGGTCTTGCTGATGTTCCGAACCGTCGCGGCACTGCGCGATGCGCTCGCGCCCAAGGGCGCTCTCATCCCGTTCGACGTCATGACCGAGCCGCTCCGGGACGATCGGTACGGTGGCGCCCCTTTTAAAATAGGGAACAACTGGCAGAACGAGGGAGACCGCGCCGATGTCGTGAAGGCACTTGCCGAACGCCTGCGGCTCGATTGCCGATACGACGACTCCCATGCGCCGCACGGACGCAAGATGACGATCAGCTACGACGACGGCACGGCGGCAGTGATCCTGTTCGACCAAGGTTTCGGCTACTGGCGTGCTACATCCTCGGACCGGCATGATTTCAGGGCGGGCCCGGAGCGGCAGGCCGGTGCGCTCCTTGATGCGTCAACGTTCGTCGCGGGGGTGGGGGAGAGCTATTTGGCTGTCACGCGAAGTTGAGGCCGAGCCGAGGGAAGCGTCGCAGCCCGTTCACGGCAGCTGAACCTTATCGGTTGGTTCCGTCTCCTACAGTGCGCGAAATAGAACGGCACATCGAGTGCGCCGAGGTCGCGGAGCCCGAGACCTCGGCCAAGCCCATCTGCATCGGCTGCGAAGCGGTGTGTGTCTCGCCGTCAATCGACGACTCGCCGGTTTGCGTGATGAACAGACGCGGTCGTCGTCGCCTCCTCGACAGGCACCATGAATCAGCGTCTGTGGTCCTCCGAAGCAAAGCTCACCGGGTTCGGCTTCGATTGCAATCAAAGCGTTGGGCGCGCTCGTGCAAAGGCGTAGATATGATCCTGGTCCTGATCGACTTTGCAGAAATCTCGCGAAACAGCATCCTGGCTGGTAGTTACGACATCTGCATCAGACTTGATCTTCAGTGCGAAAGACCTATTCGCTAGATAAGGTGATGAATGCCTACTTCCGAAGACCTCGAACGGCTGCGTGACCGCTCGATCGCAAAGCTCGATGACCGTGCCGCGTTCGCCCACATCGCCAATCTCGTCGATGTGTCGCAGGACGCACGGTTCGCGCGGGGTGCGGATCGGGCCCTCTACCTGCTCGACGAGCTCGCGAGACGCAACCTGACGGTCGGGCATGGTGCGGTCCTGGAGTATTTTCGCGCGAATGCCTGGAGCGTGAAGGAGGAAGTTTCGGGCGCCCGCCGCTCGTGGGCGTGGGAGCATCGGGAGCGTGAGCAGCAGGTCCTGGCGCTCTCACGCGCGGCAGCGCATCCAGGGTTCGACGAACTCGGCGAGCTCCGTCGTTGTCAGATCCTGACCAACCGCGCGAACCAGCTCAACACGATGGGTCGGTTCATCGACGCGATCGAGGGCTGGGACGCGGCGCTCAGGATCATGCCGAAGTTCGCTATGGCGCAGGCGAATCGCGGTTACGGTCTGAAGCATTATGCGGAGTTGCTCGATAAGGACCGCGATCGGGCGATCCTGTTGCTGCACGCCCATGACGGGCTGGTCGCAGCGACCGCGTCCGGTGCCATCTTCGATTCCGTCTATCCTGACTCGATGGTCGAGCAGTTCGCAATCGACGCAAGGGGCTGCGCGGCGGCCGCGGATCTTGAGCGCGTCCAAAAGCTGCAGGATCTGGATGGGCCGTCGCTGGGACGGAACAAGGCGGAGCGCGCCTACCGGGGGTGGTGCCTTGAACGCCGGCTTTTCCTGAACCCCCTTAACGATCTCGGCGCGCACTCGGTCGCCGCCTTGGACGATCTGGTGTTGCCGCCGATCACGGAGAACTTTGAGGAGCGCCCGGGCGCGGTCACGCCGCCCCCGGCCATCGGCTTCTTCAATCAGATGAAACAGGAGTACGCCTCCGCCCGCTTCATGCTCTACGAGGGGCTTCAGGACACGGGGGTGCACTACTCGGACGGCGGCGTGCAGCTGTTCGACCCGCTCGACTACCCGATGCACTCGCTGGCCACCGAACGCGTGCGCACGGCGTTCAGGATCGCCTACTCGCTGCTCGACAAGGTCGCCTTCCTCGTCGATCACTATTGGAAGCTCGGCAAGATCGCCGACCGGATCAACTTCCGCAACGTGTGGATGGTGGAAGGCAAGCCCCGGCTTCTGGACCGCTTCAAGGAATGCGAGAACCGGCCATTGCGAGGCCTCTACTGGCTATCCAAGGATCTCTTCGATGAGCAGCTGAAGCAATCGACGGGCCCAGACGCGCGCGAACTGCATGACATCCGCAACGCTCTCGAGCACAAGTACTTACAGGTCCATGAGGGCTGGGCTTGGCCGCTGATGCGCACCCCTCCATCGTCGCACGGGCTTGGCCTGTCGATAGACAGCGACCTGCTGGAGGCGAAGTCGATCCGAGTGATGAAGATCGCGCGGTCGGCCCTGATCCAGCTGGCACTCGCTATCGGCGTCGAGGAACGCGCCCGTGCACGGCCGGAAGCGCTGCTTGGTTCGATGCCGCTCTACGGTCTAGATGACCGACGCAAGCGGAGAGATCCGACCTGATCTTCTTGGCGTCCGGTTCACGTCAGCCGACGGCGCACCACGCGCGTGCCCTGGC
>NZ_RWKS01000032.1:0-27343 GCF_003985085.1 Sphingomonas sp. TF3
CATTTGGCTTCCGGGATCGGGCCATGGTCGAGCGTGATCGTGCCTGCCGCCTTATCGATCTCCTTCACCGTCCCCTGTCCCTTGGCCTTGATCGCGGATGTCGCGGAGGGCGCCATTGCCATATTCGCCATATCGCCGCTCATCGCCGCATCGGGCGATGCCTGATTGGTCTCGGTCGCGATAGGTGCTTCCGCTTTTTTGCCGCACGCGGCGGTCAGGGCGGCGAGGCCGAGGGCGATAGTCAGTCGTGCATAGTTCATGGTCTTCTCCTTGCATGTTAGGCGGGTTGATGGGTGGGCTTGGTCTTGGGCTTGCGCTTGCGCAGCAGCAGATAGGCGGCGGGCAGAACGAACATGGAGAGCAGCGGCGCGGTCAGCATGCCACCGATCATCGGCGCTGCGATCCGGCTCATGACCTCCGAGCCCGCGCCCGAGCCGAGGAGGATCGGCAGCAGGCCGGCAAGGATCACCGCGACCGTCATTGCCTTGGGGCGGACGCGGAGAAGAGCCCCCTCTCGAACCGCCGTCTCGACCTGGCTCGCATCGGGATCGTGGCCGCGCTCTTCGAGCGCGTTCTTGAGGTAGATCAGCATCACCACGCCGAACTCGGCGGAGACACCGGCGAGGGCAATGAACCCGACCCCGGTCGCAACCGACTGGTTGAAGCCAAGGAGGTACAGCGTCCAGATACCGCCGGTGAGCGCGAACGGCAGCGTGCCCATGATCAGGGCAGCTTCGTCGAAGCGCCCGAAGATCATGTAGAGCAGCACGAAGATGATCAGCAGCGTCGCTGGCACCACCAGCTTGAGCTTGTCGATCGCCCGCTGGAGATATTCGAACTGGCCTGAGTAAGCGATGCTGACGCCCGGCGAGAGTCTGACCTGCTTCGCCACCGCCCTTTGCAGATCGCCGACCACCGAGGCGAGGTCGCGCCCGCGCACATCGACATAGACCCAGGTCGATGGCCGGGCATTCTCGGTCTTGAGCATCGGCGGCCCTTCGGCGATCGATATGTTCGCAACTGTACCGAGCGTGATCTGCTGCCCCGAAGGGGTCAGGACCGGCAGTGTCCGCAGACCCTCCAGGCTGTCGCGCAGTTCGCGCGGATAGCGCACGGTGATCGGATAGCGGGCCAGCCCCTCGACAGTCTCGCCGATCGTCTCGCCGCCGATCGCGCCCGAGACGATCGCCTGCACATCGGTGATGTTGAGCCCGAACCGCGCGGCGGCAGCGCGGTCGATATCGACATCGACATAGCGCCCGCCGGTCAGCCGTTCGGCGAGGGCAGAGGAAACGCCCGGCACGGTCTTGGCGACCGTCTCGACATCATGCGCGATGCGATCGAGCTGGGCGAGATCGGCGCCCGACACCTTGACCCCGATCGGGCTCTTGATGCCGGTCGCCAGCATGTCGATGCGGTTCCTGATCGGCGGCACCCAGACATTGGCGAGGCCGGGCAGCTTCACCGTGCGGTCGAGTTCGTCGACCAGTTTGTCCGGCGTCATTCCGGGACGCCATTGGTCGCGGGGCTTGAACTGGATCGTCGTCTCGAACATCTCCAGCGGCGCCGGATCAGTCGCGGTCTCGGCGCGGCCGGCCTTGCCGAACACGCTCTCGACCTCGGGCACCGTCTTGATCAGCCGGTCGGTCTGCTGGAGCAGTTGCGAGGCCTTGGCCGCAGAGAGGCCGGGCAAGGCCGAGGGCATGTAGAGCAGGTCGCCCTCGTCGAGATTGGGCATAAACTCACCGCCGAGCCGGGTGAGTGGCCAGGCCGTTGTCGCGAAGACCAGCGCAGCGATCACCAGCACCGCCTTCGGCTTTCGCATCGTCCAGTCGATCGCGGGGCGGTAGAGGTTGGTCAGCCAGCGGTTGACCGGATTGGCCTGCTCGGCTGGGATGCGGCCCCGGATCAACCACCCCATCAGGATCGGAACGAGGGTCACCGACAGGATCGCGGCGGACGCCATCGCATAGGTCTTGGTGAAGGCGAGCGGCGCGAACAGCCGGCCCTCCTGCGCCTCCAGCGTGAACACCGGAATGAACGACAGCGTGATGATCAGCAGGCTGAAGAACAGGGCCGGGCCGACTTCGGCCGCGGCTTCGGTGACGACGATCCAGCGCATCTCGCCCTCGAGATGCTCGTCCGGATGATCCTGCTCCCAGCGCTCGATCTTCTTGTGGGCATTCTCGATCATCACCACGGCCGCATCGACCATCGCGCCGATGGCGATGGCGATGCCGCCCAGCGACATGATGTTGGCGTTCACGCCCTGAAACCGCATGACGACGAACGCGGCGAGCACGCCCAAGGGCAGGGTCAGGATCGCCACCAGCGCCGAGCGGACGTGCCAGAGGAACAGGCCGCAGACGATCGCGACGACGATGAACTCCTCAATTAGCTTGTGGGTGAGGTTATCGACCGCGCGATCGATCAGTTGCGAGCGGTCATAGACCGTCACGACGTCAACGCCGGGCGGCAGGCTTGCCTTCAGGGCGGCGAGCTTGTCTTTGACCGCTGCGATCGTTTCGCGGGCATTCTTGCCCGAGCGCAGGATCACGACGCCGCCGGCGACGTCGCCTTCGCCGTTCAACTCAGCGCTGCCGCGCCGCATCTCCGGACCGATCTGGATCGTGGCGACGTCGCCTAGCCGGACCGGAACGCCACCGCTTGCTGTCTTCAACGGGATCGCCCGGAAATCGTCGAGCGTCTTCAGATAACCCGAGGCGCGGACCATATATTCGGCTTCGGCCATCTCCAGCACCGAGCCGCCCGACTCCTGGTTGGCTTGTCTGATCGCCTGGACTGCTTGTTGATGGGTGACGCCGTAGGCAGCGAGCTTCACTGGATCGAGCAGCACCTGATATTGCTTCACCATGCCGCCGATGCTGGCGACCTCGGCGACGCCGGTCACGGTTTTCAGCTCGTAGCGCAGGAACCAGTCCTGAAGCCCGCGGAGCTGCGACAGGTCATGCCGGCCGCTCCGGTCGACCAGCGCATATTCATAGACCCAGCCGACGCCGGTCGCATCGGGACCGAGCGCGCTACGCGCGCTCGCCGGCAATCGTCCCTGCACCTGGTTGAGATATTCGAGCACACGGCTGCGCGCCCAGTAGAGGTCGGTGCCGTCCTCGAAGATCACATAGACGAAGCTGTCGCCGAAGAAGGAGTAGCCGCGCACCGTCTTCGCCCCTGGCACCGACAACATGGTGGTGGTGAGCGGATAGGTGACCTGGTTCTCGACGATCTGCGGTGCCTGGCCCGGGTAGCTGGTGCGGATGATGACCTGCGTGTCGGAGAGATCGGGCAGCGCGTCGATCGCGGTCGATCGCACGGCCCAGACGCCCACGCCGATGAGGGCCAGTACGCCGATCAAGACGAAGAAGCGGTTCCTGACCGACCAGCGGATGAGATGAGCGATCATTGGCCCGCCACCTTGGTCATACGTCGTATCGTTGGCCCCGCGGGAGGCCGGTCGAAGCCGAAGCGAACGCGGTCCCCTGTCTTCAGGCCACGCGGAATCTTCGGATCGGGAAGCTGGAACGTCATCGTCATCGCCGGCCAGCCAATCGCCGGCACGGGCTCGTGGCTCAGCGTCACCGAATTGGCGGTGATCTGTTCGATCTTGCCGACGGTCTCGTAAAGCGTTCCCGTAGCCGCGGGCTTCGCGGCGGCGGTTGGCGTGGCAGCTCCGATTGGCCGCGCTTCGACACCGGACAAACTTGCCTCGGAATCAATCAGGAACTGGCCCGAGGCGACAACCTTCTCACCTTCGGAGAGCCCGGCGAGGATTTCGGTGTCATCGCCGGATTCCCTTCCGATTTGCACCTCTGCGGGTCGGTAGCGGCCCTTGTCGAGGGCCAGCATCACCAAGGTCCGCTTGCCGGTGCGGATCAGCGCTTCGGAGGGCACAAGTAACGCCGGTTGCGTGGCTCCACCGAACGAGACGGTAGCAAACATGCCGGGACGCAGACGTCCTCCGCGATTGGGCAGCTCGATCCGGACAGTAAGGGTGCGGCTGTCGGCCTGAGTCTCGGGCAGGATCGCCGAGACACGGCCCGACAAGGTCTCGCCAGGAAAAGCGGCAAGCGTGGCCTGCACGGTTTGTCCGGGTTTGAGCGGACCGGCGATCGCCTCGGGTACAGCGGCATTGAGCCAGACCGTGCCGAGGCCATTGACCTCCGCGAGCGTCTGGCCTGCCATCATGGTCATGCCCGCCCGCACGTTCAATGTCTTGATGACCCCGCGGGTGGGCGTAGAGATTGTGATGACATTGTGCGGCCGTCCCGCTCGCTCGACCGAGGCGATCGTGCCCGACGACATGCCGAGCAGCATGAGCCGCTGGCGCGCGGCCTGGGTCAGCGCCGCGTTGCCGGTGCGGCGGACCGCAAGGAATTCAGCCTGCGCGCCGCCCCATTCCGGCACCAGTAGGTCGGCAAGAGGTGCCCCTGCCCCGATGATGTCGCCAGGTGCGCGCGCATAGACGCGCTGGACGAAACCTCCAGTGCGTGCCTGGACGACTGCGATATCACGCTGATTGAAATCGATCGTCCCCGTCGCGGTCACGCTACTCGCCAAAGCGCCACGTCGGACCAGGACGGTGCGCAGCCCGAGCGCCTGAGACGCGGAAGGATCTATTGAAATCCCCGGCGCTGCCGAGCCTGCCCCCGCCTCATCTGCATAGCGGGGGATCGTCTGCATCCCCATCGACGAAAGGCCGGGACCGTCATGATGTTCGGCCGGGATCATCGGGTCGTACCAATAGAGAATCTTGCGCGCGGCGGGCTTCGCGCTCTCCGGATCGTGCGAACCTTCCCATTGTTGGGCCACGGTAAAACCGATCCCGCCAGCAGCGAGCGCAAGAAGAGCAGCGGCACCAAGAAGGCGGCTGCGGGTAATTGTAACTTGGCTCATCGCGGTGCGCTCCCGTAAGTAAAGTTCAATCCGGCTCCGTCCGCTGCGACCTTGGCTTCGCGATCAACGGTCGTCAGGGTGGCATCGGCGAGCGCGGCAAAAGCGTCCGCGACGTCAATCAGACTGGCGCGGCCCGCACCATAACTCGCTGTTTCCAACTTCACGCGCTGCTCGGCGAGCGGTTGCAGCGTGCCCTGCGCGCGCATCCACTGCTCATGATGCATGACATGGTCGGCGATATCAGCGTCAAGGTCGGCGGCAAGCGTGCGCCGCGCGGCCTCGCGTTCGGCCAAGACCCGCCCGGCACTGGCCTGGGCCGCCGCGATCCCGGCATTCTGGCGATTGCGGGTGAAGAACGGCAGGCTGACCGTCACGCCGGCCGAGATAAAGTCGCCGAAACGGGGGTCGCGGCGTTGATAGGCCAGGTTGACACCGAAATCAGAGCGCCGACCGGCGTCGGCCACACGCACATCGGCATCCGCCTGGTCGGCCTGGGCATCGATCATCTCGATGGTGGGATGGTGATCAAGGCCGGCACGCAGCTTGGCGGCATCGACCGGGAATTCAGGGATTGGTCCAGCGATCTCAGGCGCGGGATCGCCTGTCCAGCGGGTCAGCGTCGCGCGGGCGCGCGCCACGTTGGAGACCAGTTCGCTGCGGCGATCCTGCATCGCCGCGACCGCCTGCTGACCGGCAAGCGTCTGCGCCGGCCGTGCGTTGCCCGAGGCGACAGCCCCCGGCGTCGTTCCCACCACGCGCTCGAGCCGGGAGAGAACATCGTCGAGAGCGGCAAGCCGGCGTTCGGCGTAGGCGAGATTGATCCAGGCAAGCGCGGTGCCCACCTCGACGGTGCGCGCCTCGACCGCGGTATCGGCCTCGGCCACCTTGATGTCGCTATCGGCGCGCGCCTGCTGGGCATGGCGCTTGGCGAGGTTGGGAATGTCCTGGGACACGCCGACCCGCGCCATGGTGAAATCGTCGCGATTGGGCTCGAACGCGAGCGGTCCCGAGATCGGGAAGCTTTCGACGCTCACGCCGAGCGTCGGATCAGGCAGAGCTCCGGCCGCGCCGCGCGCGTAACGCGCGGCATCGGCGCCGAGCGCCTTGGCCTTGATCGACGGGGCTTCCTGTCGGGCGCGCTGGAGCGCAGCTTCGAAGGTGAGCGGACCGGCGAATGCAATGCCGGGGATCGCCGCAAGAAGCGGCGCGCAAAGAAACAATCGCATGGAAAACTCCTGATCGGAGGGTCAGGCCGGCATCGCGCAATATGACAGGCATGTCAGTGGCGGCGGGATGGGGGGCATCCCGCCGCCACTGCTGGCCTAGCCGTCTATGCGACCTGTAGCGGCCAGAACCTGTGCTTAGCCGGCCGAAGGGGTCGACGAAGGCTGTGCCATGCTGTGCATCTGCTTCATGCAATCAGCAGCGTCTGTGCTGCTCATCTTCATCATGTCGCAGTCGCAAGTCGCCACTTGCGTGGCATCAGGCACCCAGACGCGCCGCTGGGCCGGTCCCGTGGCACGCGGGCCATATTGCGGGACCGACTTCCACTCATAGTGGCCGGACTGTTGGCTGTGGTTGGGCTGGCCGGCGAATGCGGCGCCAGGTGCGGCAAGGGCTACGCCGAGCAGGGCATAGAAAACACGGTTTTTCATGACTGTAATCCTTTGGCAAAACATCGTGGTAGCCGCAGATCAGACGGGATGTTTGGGTGCGCAAAGGCGCAACGATCCTGTCAGCCTGACGGCCGGTTTCGATCAGCCAAGGAGAGTCGGTGGTTCCGGTTCGGGCGTAAGGTCACTGCCGCGTAGGACCGTGGTGGTCGGCCAGAAGGCCAAGATTGGATTCGCCTCGCGAGCCGCAAGCGCTGGCGAGTCATTGCGAACGGCCATGGGAACTACGCACCCCATCGCGGCTATGCAGGCAAGGGTCATGCCCTTGCAGGGCTTCTGCGCAGGCTGTTGTTGCTGCGCCATCATCTTCATGCAGTCCTCGGACATGCTTGAAGCGGCCATACTCGACATCGCCACCGGCGCGGACACTGCAGGCGGGCCGGACGCAAAGGCGGCTTCCTGGCCGAGCAGACCGATCAGGGCTCCAAGCAGGAGAAAGAGATGAAGCGCACATTTCACAGACGTAACCGGATACACCACTCATGATCCAGGGACAACGCGATACTCATCCGCCGTGGCGTGCAAAGATGGTTTCGCGTTCCGCGCCAAAGGCAATGACATTGAAGGGTTGGGCGGACTGTCCGGGAACTTCCATGCCGGGTGATCCGACAGGCATACCAATTACGGCGAGACCGCTCACACCACGCGGACGCAACGCAAGAACGCGCTTCATGTCCGCGATGGGGACGTGTCCCTCGAAAACCATGCCATCGACGATCGCTGTGTGACACGATGATAGCCGAGCCGGTACGCCGTGTACCCGCTGAAAGGCGGGTCGCCCCCGATCGTCGATCATGTTCACGCGTCGCCCGAATTGTTGACGGACCTGGGCCGCCCATTGCTCGCAGCAACCACAGCCGGGATCCCGGTGAACGACGATCGGCTCAGCAGCAATGCTGACGACGGAGAGTGACGCGCCGAGCGCAGCAAGTACGATCTTGAGTTTCATATCAACCTTCAATGGTCCCTGCGGGACGGGGGAAATCTCCTACTGCGCGCGCTTGCCGTGGGCTTTTAGCCAGCCCTCGAGTTCGCCGACCTCACGCGTCTGCTCGGCGACGGCTTTGTTGGCCATCATCCGAACCTTTGAATCTTTGGTCTCTCGCAGAACGATGCGCGACATTGCGATCGCGCCGCGATGATGCTCGACCATCTTGCGCACCCAGGTTTCGGTGGCATCCGCGCCCATCGCGGACGTCATCTTCTGGTGCATTTCCATCTCAGCCGACGGGTAGGGGTTAGCAGGGTTCGGCTTCATCATTTGACCCATGTCCATCATGGAATGGTCCATGCCCTGCATTTGCGCGATACCGGGCGTGGCCAACAATCCGACGATCATGACGGCGATTATTTTCTTCATAATATTCTCCTCATCGTCCCCGCACTGTTAATACGCGCGAGCGTGCTTTCCCCCCCCCCCCCGCGAAACGCAGACATTTCCAGGAATTAGGGATCAGGCTGCTATTTACGGGCCAAAATTGCCTTCATCTCGTCGATCTCGCGCCGTTGAGATACCTCGATGCCGCTGCAGAGACGAACGACTTCCGGATCTTTGAGAGACGCCTCACGACACATAAGGATCGCCCCCGAATGGTGGGGGATCATTGACCGCAAGAACGCGGTATCGCCGATCGTCGTTTGCGTCCGGATGAGCGCGAACGATCCAGCAAATATCGCGACAGAGCCGATCAAAAGGGCGGCGTTCGCGGTTTTCGATGGAAACATATGCCCCATTGCGAGGATCATCAACACCACCATGGGTGCGACCATCATAAGCGTCATGTAGACCATGTTGAGGTTATTGTAGAAGCTTCCCAGACTATCGATCATGACGAACATCACCAAATACATGATAATGCCGCCGACGAGGGTCTGCAGCGCGAGGCTGGTATAAGCGTTCTTCATCATCGGTCGTCTCCTTCGGCCCCCGCCCAAGAATCCCCCATGGTCGTTCAACTCTTGCGGCGCCGCTTTCGCGGCCAGCGGAAATACAAAAGAGCAGAACCCGCGATCGCGAGCGCAAGCCCCCCACCGGCAAATCCAATCAGCCAGGGCGTGTTGAAATCTTCGTGGTTCTTCCAATCCATGATGTGGAGGCCCCAGAAGAAGTCATAGAGACGCCAAGTGCCGTTCCTGACGGCAACGATCCGACCACTATTTTGCGCAATATAGACGCGGGTCGAATCCTGATCTGGAAAGTCGATTCGCCATGCCGGAAGCACGCCCTTATATTCGGTGCTCGCGGACGTAACGGCACGGACGCTCGGCGGCGCCGACTTCCCACGATATGATCGCACCGCCACCGCGCGAGCCATCGCGGCGTTGACGCGCGGGATGGCCGACGCTGTTTCTGCGTCGTGGAGCCGTACCGAGCCGTCAGCCATCTCGACCTCTGTAACCTCTCGCCCGGCGAGCATACGGTACCGCACCTCACGGACAGGAGCGCCCGCTTGGCGTAGAACGATATCGAGCGGCGCCCGGGCATGGCCCTGGGCGAGCGTCGCCAGCGATGCGCGATCTACGACATGTTCACCGCGGACCCGATCGATGGGCAGCACGCTCATGATCAAGCCGCTCGCAAACCACAGTAACAACTGAACGCCGATGATCAGGGCCAGCCAGCGGTGCACCCGGCTAACCCCGACATGGAGGCGAAGCCGATTGCTCCTCAGAACCAGGTCCGCACGCCAATGACAAAGCTTGTCGCCTTGACACCTTCGCCATCAGCTCGCGCATAATCCGCGGTCTTGCCCAGCTTGCGATCGTAGGAGACGCCAATATAGGGCGCAAATTCGCGTCTGACTTCGTAGCGCAGACGCAGCCCAAACTCGGCGTTCGATATACCAGCGCCGATGCGGGTTTCCGGGACGTCCTGGGCTGATAGATTCAATTCGACCCGGGGCTGAAGGATCAAACGTTGCGTAATGCGCTGATCGTAATAGCCCTCGATCCGCCCCAGGACCTCGCCCTTGTTCGACAGGAACAAGGCTGCCTCCGTTTCGAACCAGTAAGGCGCGACTCCTTCGATCCCGACTGTAGCGTAGGTGCGCGAGGGATTGGGTTTGAAATCATATCGGACACCAGCCTGCAGGTTCCAGTATGGATCGAGCGCGCGGCTGTAGAGCGCCTGAATCTCCGCAGTTTCCATAAAGGTGCCGTTACGACCGCCTAGGACGCCCTCGCCTTCTGACTTGATTGTCAACCGATCGAGATCCTTGCCGAACCACGCTTCGCCATCCCAGCGATAACCGTCCCGACCATTTCGGACCTGATATTCCGCCAGATTGAACAGGATCATCGAGGAGGTGCTGGCGCCATGCTCGTTGTGCAGCATGGACCGTGAATCGACCATCGCACCGTTCTGATAGATCCGATCGGCATAATGATCGCTTGGTGCTGCCGGTGCCGGTGCATTGCCCGGTGCAAGGCTCGTGCCCCCTGCCCCATGACCGGCCATCTGCCCGTCCATCGACATGCCGGGCATGGACGACATGTCATGCTCCATTGGCTGACCGCCTCCACCAGCAGGCATATTCATACCGGGCATATCGTGGTTCATGGCGCCACCCGCCGTGTCCGGCATTGTCATGCCAGGCATGCTCGACATGTCATGTCCTGCATGGGGATCGGGCTTCGGAGACGCCTTGCTTCCTACCGTTCCCGACATATCCATTCCGGGCATGGCGCCCATTCCCGACATGTCATGGGCGGCCGCTTTAGGTTTCGCGACGGGCGCCCCGCGCTTTGCTGAAGTTGGTTTAGCAGCCGGTTTGGCGGCCGTTTTGCGCTTAACGGGAGTCGCGGGTTTGGTTGCCGGCTTTTTCTTCGGAGGTGCTTTGGCCGCAGGCATGTTCATGCCCGGCATATTCTGCATCGATTGCGCGTTAGCCGGAGCCGCGAGGGCAAGCGGCGCTACGCTGATGAGGAGAAGCAATGCCTTCATGCTGCGTCTCCCCGAGGCCGGACAGAGACGACGCGCATCATCCCGGCATGCATGTGATAAAGCATATGGCAGTGGAAGGCCCAGTCGCCGATCGCGTTGGCGGTGACGTCAAAACTCACTTTGCCGCCCGGCGCGACGTTGACCGTATGCTTGCGCGGCGAATATTCGCCATGCCCGGTAACCAACTCGAAAAAATGTCCGTGAAGATGGATCGGATGCGACATCATCGTGTCGTTCACCAGCGTCACACGCACCCGTTCGTTTTCCAGGAATGGAATCGGCTCGCGCTTGTCGCTCATCTTCACGCCGTCGAACGACCACATATAGCGTTCCATATTGCCGGTCAGGTGGATTTCCATCGCCCGATCAGGCGCTCGCACGTCGGGGTTGCGATCCACCGCCATGAGGTCGCGATAGACCAGGACGCGGTGTCCGACATCTTCCAGGCCCTGCCCGGGCTCTCCGGTGCGATCCATCGGCATAGGTGAAATCGTCTGGACGCCAGGCCCCATCTTGACCTGCGGGGCTTTGCTGCCGTCGCGCATATTCATGCCGCCCATCCCGCCCATCGCCATGCCTGCCATAGCGTCGCCGGCCGGGGCGCCCATTCCAGGCATGCTCGCCATCGAGCCGCCGGGTGTCTTGTCCGTTGTCGGCATGGATGCGCCGGAGCCCATGTCCATGCCCGCCATGCCACCAGCAGCGGCGCCGCCTGTCGGCATGTCATGACCCATTGCTGCATGGTCCATGCCGGCCATCGTAGAACCGCCGGAAGCGTCCATGCCTTGCATGCCGCCCATGTCCATCTCGCCCATGCCCATATCCTTCATATCGGCAAGGGGACGTTTGCGAAGCGCGGGCACCTGGGCTGCCATGCCTTCGCGCGGGGCCAGAGTTGCGCGCGCCATGCCAGACCGATCAACAGATTCGCCGATCAGAGTGTAGGCACGGTCATCAGTCGGGGTGACGATGATGTCGTAGGTTTCCGCCACCGCAATTTGGAACTCGTCGACCTCCACCGGCCGCACGTCTAGACCATCGGCCTGAACGACCGTGAGCTTGAGTCCTGGAATCCGGACATTGAACGTCGTCATCGCCGAGGCGTTGACAAAACGTAGTCGAACTCGCTCGCCGGGCCGGAAAAGCGCTGTCCAATTGTCCTGGGGACCATGGCCGTTGACGAGATAGGTGTAGGTTGAACCTGTGACATCAGAGACGTCCGTGGGGTCCATCCGCATTTTGCCCCAGTCGAGACGATCCTTGAGCGGTTGATCTTCTTTTGCCATCAGGCCAGCCAGCGTCTGGCGCTGATAGTTGAAATAGCCCCCGCCCACCTGCTTGAGCTTTCTGAAAATCGCGTGCGGATGCATCTGGCTATGGTCGGACAGCACGATCACATGCTCGCGATCCGACTTGATCGGATCTTCGCCTGCCGGATCGATCACGATCGGCCCGTAATGGCCCATCTGCTCCTGCAAACCCGAATGGCTATGATACCAATAGGTGCCCGCCTGGACGATCGGAAACTCATAGACGAAGGTCGATTTTGGTTTGATGCCGGGGAAGCTGATTCCCGGTACGCCATCGAACTGGAACGGTACCAGTAACCCGTGCCAGTGGATCGAACTGTCTTCTTCAAGATCGTTGATCACCGACAGGCGCACCGTTTGCCCTTGGCGCAACCGGATCAAAGGCGCCGGCACGGTTCCGTTGATGCCGATCGCATGGCTTGCGCGGCCATCGATCATCATCATCTGATGAGCGATCTTGAGAGTGATATCGTTGCCGGTAACGGTCGGGAGCGGCTTCACAATACCCGCCGAGACGGGTTGAGCCCATGCCGGCATCCAGGCCGACAATGCCAGGCCACCGCCGGTCAGCGCGGCACCGCGGAACAGATCGCGGCGGTTCAATACCGGGGGCATATAATCTCCTTGTTCATTGTTCAGCACCCTCTTGTCCACAGCGAGGCTCGAGCGCGGTATCTCTCTCATCCTTACGCACGAGCGCGGCGCACCCCTCAAATGTCGGCCAAGATTTCAGCAAGTCGGACGCGAGCGCGGTACAGCCGCGTCTCGACAGCCTTCCCGCTGATCGAAAGTGCCAACGCAGCTTCCGATTGGTTCAACCCTTCGACGGTGCGGAGCAGCAGAACCTCTCGCAACGAAGATGGCAAGGCAGCGATCGCAGTCGAGAGTTTTTCGAGTTCCATCTTCGAAGCTGCGCTGGCATGAGCCGAAGGTGCGTCGTCTGGGACCTGTTCAATTTCGTCGTCGGACGTGGCGGCACTGAAGATGAAGAGCTGACGCACTCTTTGGCGACGGCGCCAATCACGGCATTTGTTGATCGCGATCCGCGACAGCCAAGCGCGCAGCGGTCGGGCACCATCATATTTCCGCAAATGGCTGAACGCCGAAACGAAGCAATCCTGGGTAAGGTCAAGCGCCTCTTCCGCATTGCCTACGAGTCCGCGGACCAGCCGGAATATCGCGGATTGATGCCGGTGCATGATCTCTGCGAATGCCGCTTGCCGGCCACCGAGCGTCAGCGCGGCAAGTTCACCATCGGAGCACGACTGGAGCTCCAGACTCACCGCGCATCGTCGGTAAGCGCATGTACTACCGCCTGGTCGAAGGTCTTGGCCTGATCCGGACGTAAGATCTGGCGCATGGCGAAGATATGGCCGAGCGTCTCCTTTTGGAGCTGACCCATTGCCTGATGCGACTGATCGACGGCCGCAGCGACACCCGGACCGTTGCCATGTTCAGTTTCGATGGCATCGGCAAGCCGTGCATTGTCGGCTCTCAGTTCGAGTTCCAGCGCCCGTCGGCGCACGGCAAACCGCTGCTCAAGCAACTCGATCTGAGCCTTCTGACGATCGTCCAGGTCGAGCTTGCTGTGCAATACGTCATGCAGTTCGACGCCGCCAGCCACAGGATGTGGCAGGAAATGACGGCCCAGAAACACGCCCGCGACGGCTGCGACAAAGGCGACAATCGCGACCAGAACGAGCAGCCGCGGCTTCATCGCGGACCTGCGAGCAACGTGGAGGGAGCAAGCGGATTGGATGGCCCAAAAGGCGAGAGCGTAACGGAGGCCTCGACTGGCGTCGTAACCCCGTTGCTGGCAACACCCAGCAGCACTGCGCCAAAGGCGGCGACCGCGCCAAGCCTCAACTGGGAGCCCGCCGAAACCTGCGTCCTGGCGGCAATGCGCCTGAACACTGCCTCTTCAAGACCGGCCAGACCGGGATGCCCCGGTTCGTTGCGTAAGCGGCTCAAGAGCCCATCCAAGTCTACATTCATCTCAAATTCCTATTTCTTCAATCCATCCGACGCGCTGGCGCAAGACCCGTCTTTTCCACCTCCGCTATCAGCCCGTTCGTCAAAAGCGCCCCTCGGTTTTCGGGGGGCTGAACGACGACCTTCAAGGCACGGTGCCACATAGTTACGGCATCGTCTTTGTCATGCCAGGCATATCCTTCATCATCGCATCGTGATCTTCAGGCGCACTGGAAATCACCGCCTGATATTGCGCAGGACTCATCTTCGGCATCTGCCGCACGAAAGCCACCATGTCCCAGATCAGCTCGTCGCTATGGGTTTTGCCCCAGGCCGGCATCGCTGTGAGCTTGACCCCATGCTTGATGATCCAGAACTGCTCCTTTGCCGATCTCTGCGGCTCACGGAAAAGCTCGGGAGCCCTGGGATAGAGGCCCTGGCTGATCTCGGACTTCTCAAGGCCCGGCGCGAGATGGCAGCCGCTGCACATCTCGGTATAGAGCCCCGCTCCGCTCTGCAGACGTTTCACATCCATCAGGTTTGCCGGGACGCTGATGTCGCGAGACCTTACCGCGATCGAGCGATCACGGAATTGCTCCACGAGCCAATAGACTGGTTTGCTGTGGGGGGCATCAGCGCCAATATCGTAAGCGCCGACATACACGACGATGCCGGCGAGCGCGCCACCGGCCAGCGCCGCCGCCGCGACGAAGCCCACGCTCGGAAAATGTCTCCGGAGCCATGCTTTCCTTGAATCTTCCATCGCGTCCTCCCCAGCAGAAAGTCTTTGGACGATCGATGATTTCACACCCCATCCAATTGATCATACGCGCGGCGCGCCTTCACCCCTCAACCCTACGCCGATCCCGCGCGCCGGCCGGTTTCCATACAACCGCCGAAGAAATTTCGCGGGTTTGATGAGGGGTTGCACTCTGCGGTGCGTAAATCGCTGTGTCGGCAGTATCGCCGCCTATGGAGAAATCGATGTTTCGTAAAACAGCTTTTGCCGTCGCCATGGCGGCTTCTGTCTTTGCCGCTACCGCCGTCCAGGCTCACCCCAAACTGAGCAGTGCCACGCCAGCCGCCGACACCGTCGTCGTCGCCCCGACGAAGATCCAGCTCGTCTTTTCCGAAGCGCTTGTCGCGCAGTTCTCCGGAATCGACCTGACGATGACCGAAATGCCCGGCATGAAGATGGGGCCGATGAAAATGAACGGCGTCAAGGCAACGCTGGCTCCCGACGGCAAGACACTCGTTGCCACGCTCGCCAAGCCGCTGACAGCTGGAACGTACAAGCTCGATTATCATGTCGTCTCGACCGACACCCATCGCATCCAGGGCGGATACACGTTCAAGGTCAAGTAAGACCATGCCGGACATGGTGGCAATCGCCGTCAGGCTTGGACTCTATCTTGACCTGATGCTTCTTTTTGGGCTGCCGATGTTCGGGCTCTACACATTGCGCGGGACCGAACGGGAATCCGGCTCGGTCCTGCGCTTCCGCTCCGTACTCGCGTCCATCGCCTTGGCCGGCATAGGTCTGTCGATCCTCGGCATGATGGTTTTGGCGGCCTCGATGGGCGGCGTGTCGGTCGATCAGGTAGACCGCGCCACAATCAACATGGTGATCTCGGGCACCTCGATCGGAACGATATGGCAGGTACGAGTGGCCGCACTCTTGCTCGTCCTTTATTTTTCGATTGTCGGATGGCGTCGTCCCGCTTTTGCTCTCGGTTCACTTTCGTTCACGGCAGCGATCGCTCTTGCAACATTGGCCTGGACCGGTCACGGCGCTGCCGATGAAGGCTTGCTGGGATGGGTTCATCTTGGCGCCGATATCACCCATTTGTTGGCAGCAGGGATATGGGTCGGGGCGTTGGCTGCTCTATGCCTACTCATATTTCGCCCCGCCGACCGAATGGCTGTGGACCATATTCACCTTTCGCACCGAGCCTTGGACGGCTTCGCCAGGATCGGCTCAATCGTGGTCGGCCTCCTCATCCTCTCTGGTGTGGTCAACAGCTGGATACTGGTGGGGCCGTCCAGATTGGGATCGCTTTTCACAAGTCTCTATGGTGCGCTGCTGACAGCGAAATTGCTGCTGTTTGGCGCAATGCTCATCCTTGCAGCAGCCAATCGCTTCTTCCTCACGCCTGCGTTGGCGATGGCTGTCGAAAGCGGTGACGCACCAGCCGCGATACGGTCGCTTCGCCGAAGTCTGATTGTCGAGAGCGGGTGTGCGCTTGCAATCCTTACGCTCGTTGCCTGGCTCGGACTATTGGCGCCTCCCGCCTCCGGCGTATAGACATTCGCCCATCACGGCAGCGCGCGCGATATGGCCTTGATCGCTTTCAGGCCCGAACCAAAACGGGAGATCGCTTCCTTGTGGCGTTCCAGCTCACCATAGGGAAGATAGGCGATCTCAAGATCTGCGATACGGCTGAAGGCGGGCCGTGCGAGTTGCGCCCGCACCTCGCTCTCGCGGGCATCGGGTGCGACAAGGAACAGCCCGGCGGTGGCGTGCAACTCGCTGCCGCTCAGGGCCAGGTCGAGCATCCGGACGATGCCCGAATAAATCGAAGTCGAATGCTCGACTTCGAAGGCCGCGGCGACACGATCGCTCGCCCGCTCCAGCCACAGTACATCAATAAGACGGATGGCATCGGCACCGGTCGAAGTGGAAATCGACTCCGGCAGGCACTCAAGGCATCCCTCACCAAGACGCACCCCATCATGGAGACGCCCGCGGTCGTTGGCTGCGATCCAGACATCATAGCCTAGCGCATGACCGATGTCGCGAAGCCAGGCCTGAATCTCCGAATGGGTCCGATCGCTTTCGCCCTGCTTCTGAAGGGCCTTGTTGAGACTTTGCGCCTCGGTCCTGGCCTGTTCGAGCCGCGCCGCCCAGGAACCGGCTGCCTGATCGCCCTCGTCGCGTGGTGGCGCAGGATAACGCCCCGAGCCGATATCAAACAACAGCCCCCCAATGGCGCCGAGATCGTTCGACAGCAAATCGCGGAACTGCTCGTTCAGATCAAGGACGCCCGAGCGCATCGCGAGAAAATGCTGCCAGCTGCCCAGCTTCACCTTCCCGCCCGTCAGCTTGTTATAGCCATTGACGATCGCCGTGTTGAACGGCGGGACCAGCGTGGGATGCAGGAAGTAGAGGAGATTGGCGACCGCTGGTCCCAGGCCTTTGATGTTCAGGCGATCAATGGTGTGGATTCCCGCGATAATCTCTTCAGCGGTATCACAGCACGCGCAATGATCCAGCAACCGGCCAAAAGCGCGCTGGTTCGCTGGGTTTTCATAGATGTCAGGGATGCGCAATTTTGGCTTCCAAAGAAACGCATGATCCGCACCTTTGAATATCTGCCGTTGCTCGGCGACCGAATGAACGACCGTTTCCAGCGAAGATCCGCGATAAGCGACGCCGAACCTCCCGGCTTCGATTTCAGCGACCACCTGGGCGAGGCCCCGTCGGATCGAGCGGAAATTCTTGATGCGCTCGTCCCAAAGAAACCAGCTCTGATAGGTCGCGTTCGGGTCTTCCTTCCATCGCTGGATCAGTTGCCGCGCCAGCAATTCAAAGTCTGCCAAACCCTGCTCCCCCCTTCGCCCCAATCTCCTCGGACGCTAGCACTCTGTTTCGCGGACCACCAGATTTGCGGGAGCCGCCCGGGCCTAATAAAAGGCCTGCGATCAACGTATGTCGTCCGGAATATGCATCAGCAGGTCGCGGGTATAGTCGATCAGGAGATCGCCGACGGTAGCCCCGTAGATTGCAAGAAACAGGATGAACGCCAGAAGCTTCGGGACAAAGCTGACCGTCTGTTCGTTGATCGATGTCGCGGCCTGGACCATGGAAATAACCAGCCCGACGACCAGCATCAAAATGAGCGGAGGCCCTGCGATGATCATGATGACCCAGAGTGCTTGGCCCATCGAAACCGAAAAAGGACTGTATGTCTCCAATTCGCCTCCCCCGGTGACGGGGTCGCGGCGCCAGGACGTGCGCCTAGCGATCCTTGCGGGGCGAGTGGCGTGGAGAGAGATCATTGCTTCCGATCCGTCTTCGCCACGTCCACTCGCCCCCGCGCCACGCTGCGACCCGTGGGCACCTCATTTGTCCATCCTGTCGGTTGATGGGCTACATCTGACTTACGCATCGACGGCTCTGACCCCTCGCGCCCATCTGCATTTTCTCGAGAGAAGCGCCTGCTTTCGAGGGCACGTGCCGCATGCCGCGTAATAGCAATGTCGATCAACGTCAGCGAAAGGCATGCATGTACGACTGCATTATCATTGGCGGAGGTCCCGCAGGCCTAACGGCTGCCACCTATCTGGGCCGGTTTCTGCGAGCTACGCTGGTCGTCGATGCGGGGCCGGGCCGGGCGGCCCGAATCCCAACGACACATAACCTCCTTGGATTTCCAGACGGAATATCTGGCGCGGATCTGCTGTCGCGTATGCGTCAACATGCAGTTCGCTACGGTGCCGAATTGGCCAATGGAGTCGTCGAGCGCGTCGAACGCGCCGATACTGGATTTATCGCCTATACGGGCTCCCAGGCCATCGAGGCACGAACCATATTGCTCGCCCAAGGCGTGACAAATCATCGACCGAGAATAGAGCAGGAAGCGCACGATCGAGGCGTTGCCCAAGGGTTGATACGCTATTGTCCGATCTGCGATGCCTACGAGATCCGCGGCAGGAGAGTCGCCGTGCTGGGCTGTTCCGACCACGGCGCGGCCGAGGCGATTTTCGTTCGCCACTACAGCGATACCGTCACCCTGCTCACTCAGGATGCTTCGGAACTCTCGCAAGCTGACGAGGCAAATCTGGTTCGGAACGCTATTAGGGTCGAGCGAGCACCTGTCAGCGATTTGTCGGTCAACGAGAAAGACCTTCTCGTCCATTTAGCCGATGGCCGATCGCTCCAACTCGACACTCTATATGTTGCTCTTGGGACCTCCGCTCACTCAGAACTGGCGCGGATGGCTGGTGCCGAATTGGCTCCGTCAGGTTGCATCGTCGTCGATGAGCATCAGCAAACGACGATCAGCGGTATGTTCGCCGCCGGCGACATGGTCGAAGGGCTGGACCAAATCGCGGTAGCGGCGGGCCAGGCGGCCAGGGCGGCGACCACCATTCACAATCGATTGTCTGGATGACCCTGTAGACGGGGTCGAGCACGCAAAAATATATGAGAGGTGGGGGTTGACCCTGACATGATGTCAGACCCCACATTGCCTTTCGTCGATAAGGAGACGAGCCGTGACTGATCCTATTCCTGCGAGCAAATCTGGTGCGCATAGCTGCTGCGCGGGCAAGCACGATGCCACCACGGGCGCGAAGACGGCCAAGGATCCGGTATGCGGCATGATGGTCGATCCGGCTGTCACCTCTCATCATGTCTCGGATGGGGGAAAGGAATATTATTTCTGTAGTGCGGGATGCCGCGCCAAGTTCGCCGCCGACCCCGAGCGCTATTTGTCTGAGGATAGTAACAGGCCCGCGGCGGCCCAGCCCGGCGCCATCTGGACCTGCCCCATGCACCCGCAGATCCGTCAGGATCATCCCGGGCCATGCCCGATCTGTGGCATGGCCCTCGAGCCGGAGGTTGTAACTGCAGACTCGGGGCCAAGCGCTGAACTGCTCGATATGTCTCGCAGGTTTTGGATCGCTTTGGCGCTTACGGTGCCCATCTTCGTACTGGAAATGGGCGGACACCTGTTCCCGGCGCTGCACAGCCTCATTTCCGAGCGCATATCGGGCTGGCTCCAGTTCGCTCTGGCAACCCCGGTCGTGATCTGGGCGGGCTGGCCATTTTTCGAACGTGGTTGGGCCTCTGTCCGGACGCGCAACCTCAACATGTTCACCTTGATCGCGATGGGGACGGGCGTGGCCTGGGCTTATAGTGTGGTGGCCACTGCAGCGCCGGGCATATTCCCTGCAGCTTTTCGTATGATGGACGGCACGGTCGCGATCTATTTCGAGGCGGCTGCCGTGATCACCGTCCTTGTCCTCCTGGGCCAGGTTCTTGAGTTGCGCGCTCGCGAGCGTACCTCGGGCGCAATCAAGGCTCTTCTCAATCTCGCTCCCAAGACCGCGCGCAGGATTATGGCGGACGGGAATGACGAAGAAGTCGCGATCGACCTGATCGCTGTCGGCGACCGACTGCGGGTCCGCCCCGGCGAAAAAGTACCCGTAGATGCCATCGTCGAGGAGGGCCGCTCCTCCATAGATGAATCGATGGTCACCGGCGAATCCATGCCGGTGACGAAAACGGTCGGCGCCCATGTAGTGGCCGGAACGGTGAACCAGACGGGATCGCTCATCGTGCGCGCCGACAAGATCGGCCGCGATACAATGCTGGCGCGGATCGTTCAAATGGTCGCCGATGCGCAGCGATCGCGCGCTCCGATCCAGCGCATGGCTGACAAGGTCGCTGGCTGGTTCGTACCCGCTGTGCTCGGCATCGCGCTGCTCTCCTTCGCGATTTGGGCGATCTGGGGTCCAGAGCCGCGATTGGCACACGGCCTCGTTGCGGCCGTTGCGGTATTGATTATTGCTTGCCCCTGCGCGTTGGGGCTTGCGACTCCGATGTCGATCATGGTCGGTATCGGGCGCGGCGCTGGGCTTGGTGTCCTGATCAAGAATGCCGAGGCGCTCGAGCGAATGGAGAAGGTCGATACGATCGTCGTCGACAAGACCGGCACCCTGACCGAGGGACGCCCTTCCCTGACCGCCATCGTGGCGATGGACGGCTTTTCGGAGGATGATATTCTTCGGTTGGCCGCTGGCGTCGAACGGGCATCCGAACATCCCTTGGCGCTTGCGATCGTCGCTGCGGCCAAGCTCCGCCAGCTCGACATTCCTGAAGTTTCGGATTTCGACTCGCCCACGGGCAAAGGCGCTTTCGGCACCGTCGGTGGCAAACGCATATTCCTGGGTGCTGGAGCTTATCTAGACGAGAATGGCATCGATGTATCGACAGAAGCCACGCAGGCAGATGACATGCGGGCGGACGGCGCCACTGCGATCTTCGCGGCGGTCGATGGCCGCGTCGCAGGAATTCTCGCAATTGCAGATCCTATCAAGGCAACAACTGCTGAAGCGCTGGCGGCGCTGCGAAAGGAAGGCATCAGCGTCGTCATGCTGACCGGCGACAATCGAACGACAGCCCAGGCCGTGGCTCGTAAACTTGGTATCGACGCGGTTGAAGCGGAAGTCCTGCCCGATCAGAAAAGCGCAGTCGTGCTGCGCCTGCAACGCGAAGGCCGTGTGGTTGCAATGGCGGGCGATGGAGTGAACGATGCGCCAGCGCTGGCGGCGGCCGACGTCGGCATCGCCATGGGTTCGGGGACGGACGTCGCCATCGAGAGCGCAGGCGTGACGCTGCTCAAAGGCGATCTCAATGGGATCTTGCGCGCGCGACGGCTGAGCGAGGCGACGATGGCCAATATCCGCCAGAATCTTTTCTTTGCCTTCATCTACAATGCCGCAGGCGTCCCCATCGCTGCAGGTTTGCTCTACCCGGTGTTCGGCATTCTTCTGTCGCCCATTATCGCTGCAGCAGCGATGGCCCTCTCGTCCGTCAGCGTCGTCACCAATGCGCTGCGTCTCAACCGCGTGGCACTGTGAACATCGGCGGCGCATCAGCGGCGAGCAGCGTCTCGCAGCGGATGATCCGCCACTACGAGAAGATCGGTCTCATTCCGCCGCCGCCGCGGCGTGACGGTGGCTATCGAGACTATTCTGACGCTGACGTACATCGGCTGCGTTTCATCGCCAATGCCCGCGATCTCGGTTTTCCGATCGAAGAAATCCGAAAGCTGCTTGGTCTCTGGTCTGATCGCGATCGCGCGAGCGCGGAAGTCAAGGCGCTGGCGGAATCGCGCGCCGCGGACCTCGGCCGGAAGGCGGACGCGCTCAATGCGATGCGCGAAGCATTGCTCGACCTGGCGAAGGGCTGCCACGGCAACGAGCGGCCCGAATGTCCGATAATCACGCGCCTGGCCTCCTGAGCCTATCTGGCGGGGTCGGAAGATCGCCAGCAGGGCACGCTAGCCGCAAGGCTAGCCGATTCACTTGTGCAGGCCGCGTCCTGCCAGCTTCGCGAGCCGGCGCGGTAGGTCGGCAGCGATTTTGCGTTGCTATTGCGGCTGCGCCTTCTTCCATGTCCTGCATTCGGGTTTGGACCTGCCGCACCCTCGGCACCAGCCGGTCGAACCGTTGAACGCGCACAAGTCTATGCACGGGGACTTCACGCGTGCGCTTTCAATGGCATTCGATTGTCAGATGCTTCAACTCGTGGACGGGGACGAGCCGGTTACGGATAACACCCGCATCGATGCCCACGCCACCAACAACACCGACGATCGCGGCATGGGCGTCAGGGCCGACGCGCCAGACATGGAGATCGGAAATGCGCGCATCTCCTGGTCCTTCGACAAGATCCTGTATTTCCTCGGCAACGTGATTGTCTGTCGTATCGAGAAGGACTGCGGCGGTATCGCGCATCAAGCTCCAGGACCAGCGAGCGATCACCACTGCCCCGACGATTCCCATGACAGGGTCCATCCAGACCCAGCCCAGATAGCGGCCTGCCAGAAGAGCCGTGATCGCCAACACAGAGGTGAGAGCGTCGGCGAGGACGTGCACATAGGCTGAGCGGAGGTTATTGTCGCCGCCATGGGCATCATGGTCATGGGCGTGATCGTCATGACCGTGATGATGGTGGCTACCCGAGAGCAGGAATGCACTGACGATGTTCACGCCGAGCCCAATGACCGCAATCACCGTTGCTTCGCCAAACGCGACCTTGATGGGTTCGAACAGCCGCAGGATCGATTCGACCCCGATCCCCAAGGCGATAAGGCCTAGCACGAGCGCCGAAGCGAAGCCTGCCAAGTCGCCGACCTTCCCGGTTCCGAAGCTGAACCGTCCACTGGATGCATGCCGCTTGGCATAGGCATAGGCAATCGCTGCGACACTCAGCGCCCCGGCATGGGTCGCCATATGAAAACCGTCGGCAAGGAGCGCCATCGAGCCGGTAACATAGCCGGCGAAGATTTCGCCGATCATCATCACAGCCGTCAGCACCACAACCCACAAGGTCCTGCGGGCGTTCTCGTCGTGAGAGGCCCCAAGATACACATGGTCGTGTGTAAAGGCTTCAATGTCGCGGGACGTGGTCAATATCTCAGCCTCATTTTGCGTAGCGGCGTATGACCGCGATCAGTTCTTCCGCCCCTGCGGCGCGCTCCTCGGCCGGAAGATCGGGATGCGCCACATGGGCGCGGACATGCTCTTCGATAATCTCGTCCATGAGGCCGTTGATGGCACCGCGTGTCGCTGCAACCAGGTGCAGCGTCGTCGTGCAGTCCGTCCCTGCCGCCAGCGCTTTTTCAATCGCCGTGACCTGACCGGCGATGCGGCGCACCCGCTTCAGGAGTTCATCATTGCCTTCGGTCAAATGTCCCATAGCATACCCCCCTATCCTATAGACAGGCGCGCCGCCATAGCGATCAACTGGAAAATTGATTCACTGAATGGGGCTGGCGTCCGCACCATATATCTATAATAGCGGATATATGGAATCGGTATCTGCTATCTCGGCGCTAGGAGCGCTTGCGCAAACAACGAGGCTCGATGCCTTTCGTCTTCTGGTTCGGCACGAACCCGATGGACTCGCCGCGGGCGAGGTCGCGCGGGCGCTCGACGTGCCGCAGAACACCATGTCAGTGCATCTGGCGACCCTCGCGCGCGCTGGGCTCATTCGTTCCGAGCGACGCAGCCGGATCATCAACTACCGTGCCGACCTCGACCAGTTGAAGGCGCTCACGCTGTTCCTCGTCAAGGATTGCTGCGGCGGCAAGGCGGAGCAGTGCGAGCCGCTGATCGCCGAACTTTTCCCCTGCTGCTGATGGAGCCCATCATGTCCGATCGCGTCTTCAACATCCTCTTCCTGTGTACAGGTAACTCGGCACGCTCGATTCTCGCGGAGAGTGCGCTCACCAAGCTGGGCAACGGACGCTTCCGTGCCTTCTCCGCTGGGAGCTATCCCAAGGGTGCGGTCAATCCCGACGCCATCGCCTTGCTCGAACGGACCGAATATCCGACCGATGGCCTGCGATCGAAGAGCTGGGACGAGTTCTCCGGACCTGACGCGCCGGTGATGGATTTCGTGTTCACCGTCTGCGACGACGCGGCCGGCGAGACCTGCCCGATCTGGCCCGGCCATCCCGTCACCGCCCATTGGGGGATCGAAGATCCGAGCCACGTTCTGGGCACCCCTGTCGAACGTGAGCGCGCCTTCGGCACGGCGCTCCGCTACCTCGAGAACCGCATCAAGCTCTTCATCGCGCTCCCGTTCGAGAAACTCGAGGCTCGTGCGCTGCAAGCCCAGGTTCGCGAGATCGGCCATGGCGAAGGTGCGAGCAGCCGTCGCGGGGATGCGGCCTGATGCCAATCGACATGATCATCTACCACAACCCTGAGTGCGGCACCTCGCGTAACACGCTGGCGATGATCCGTAATGCCGGGATCGAGCCGCATGTCGTGGAGTATCTGAAGACCCCGCCGTCGCGGCCTATGCTGGTGTCGCTGATCGAACGTATGGGGATCGCACCCCGCGCTCTCCTGCGCGAGAAGGGCACGCCGTTTGCGGAACTGGGGCTTGGTGATGTGTCGCTCGGCGATGACCAATTGATCGATGCGATGATGGCGCATCCGATCCTCATCAACCGCCCGATCGTCGTATCGCCGCTCGGCGTGAAACTCTGTCGCCCTTCCGAACAGGTGCTCGACCTGCTGCCGAACGCGCAGCTTGGCGCCTTCGCCAAGGAGGACGGCGAACAGGTCATCAACGCAGCCGGCAACAGGGTCGGCGCATGACGGCCCCGATCGCGGCGCCGGCCAAGCCGGCGATCAGCACGTTCGAGCGCTATCTCAGTGCCTGGGTTGCGCTCTGCATCGTCGTCGGCATTGCCCTTGGCTACGCATTGCCAGGCTTGTTCAGGGCGATCGCATCGGCCGAAGTCGCGCGGGTCAACCTCGTGGTCGCCGTGCTGATCTGGTTGATGATCATCCCCATGCTGCTCAAGATCGATCTCGGCGCGCTGGGGTCGGTCAGGCGGCACTGGAAGGGCGTCGGCGTGACGCTCTTCATCAACTGGGCGGTGAAGCCGTTCTCCATGGCGCTGCTTGGCACGGTCTTCCTTGGCTGGCTGTTTCGGCCGCTCCTGCCGGCCGCCGACATCAGTTCCTATATCGCCGGCCTGATCCTGCTGGCGGCCGCACCCTGCACCGCGATGGTGTTCGTCTGGTCGAACCTTTGCGACGGCGACCCGACCTATACGCTGAGCCAGGTCGCGCTGAACGACGTCATCATGGTGTTTGCCTTTGCACCGCTGGTCGCCCTGCTGCTCGGCGTCGCATCGATCACGGTCCCGTGGGACACGCTGCTGATCTCGGTGGCGCTCTACATCGTGGTGCCGGTGATCGTTGCACAACTTGTCCGTCGCGCCCTGCTGTCGGCGGGCGGTCAGCCGACACTGGATCGGATGTTGGCCCGGCTGGGTCCGGTGTCACTCATGGCGCTCCTGACGACACTCGTCCTACTGTTCGGCTTTCAGGGTGAGGCAATCATCGCCCATCCATTGGTGATCGCCCTGATCGCGGTGCCGATCCTGATCCAGGTCTATTTCAACGCTGGCCTCGCCTACTGGCTCAGCCACCGGTTCGGTGTCGCCTGGTGCGTGGCCGCGCCCGCCGCGCTGATCGGCGCATCCAACTTCTTCGAGTTGGCGGTCGCCGCTGCGATAAGCCTGTTCGGGCTCAATTCGGGCGCGGCGCTTGCGACCGTGGTCGGCGTGCTGGTCGAGGTTCCGGTCATGCTGTCGGTGGTGAAGATCGTGAAGGCGACCCGGCCCTGGTATGAGGAGCGGGTGCCGGCATGATCGCGACAGCGCTCGACACCACCGTGCTATCCGATCTGGCGGCCGATCTTGCTGAAGCCGGCCTGCCGACCAGTGACCTTGCCGAACCGGGACGTCGCTTCTTCCGGTTCGAGGATGCTGCCGGTATCGTCGGATATGCTGGCATGGAGGGCGACGGGCCTGATCGGCTGCTGCGATCGCTGATCGTGAAGCCTAATCGGCGCAGCGGCAGCATGGGCACTGCCATTCTCGGCGCGATCGAGCAGGCGGCGACCGAGGAAGGCGTTGCTTCCCTCTATCTGCTGACCACCACGGCCGAACCGTTCTTCCGGCGGCATGGCTATGTCATGGCCAACCCTGCCGATGCGCCCGACGCCATAACCGGATCGGCCGAGTTTCGGTCGCTGTGCCCGGCGAGCGCCGCCTTCCTCTCCAAGCGGATTGCCTGATGTCACGTCTTCGTATCCTTGCCGACCCCGATTTCACGCCGGCGCTCGATCGCGACGTGATTCGCCCTGATTTCGCGACGGGGCTCGGTTCGCTCGATCATCCGCCGCGCATCCTGCTGCTCTACGGTTCGCTCCGCGAGCGGTCGTTCAGCCGGCTTGCTGTCGAGGAAGCGGCACGGTTGTTGATCCTGTTCGGCGCCGAGGTGCGAATATTCGACCCAAGCGATTTGCCATTGCCCGATCAGGTGAAGGCCGATGACCACCCCGCCGTCCACGAATTGCGCGAGCATTCCTTGTGGTCGGAAGGTCAGGTGTGGTGCAGCCCGGAGCGGCACGGCCAGATCACCGGCATCATGAAGGCCCAGATCGACCATCTTCCACTGGAGTTCGGCGGCATGCGGCCGACACAGGGCCGAACGCTCGCTGTCATGCAGGTGTCAGGCGGATCGCAGTCGTTCAATGCCGTCAACACGCTTCGGCTGCTTGGTCGCTGGATGCGGATGTTCACGATCCCCAACCAGTCGAGCGTCGCGATGGCGTTCAAGGAGTTTGACGAAGCGGGGCGAATGAAGCCGTCCAGCTATTATGATCGCATCGTCGATGTGATGGAGGAACTGGTTCGGTTCACTGTTCTTACCCGGGGTCATGCGGATCAACTCGTCGATCGATATTCCGAGCGCAAGACGGCGGCCGCCAAGCGCGACGCCGTGAAGGACCTTGCGTCGCAGTCGGTCGGCTGACCTGATCCGGACAGCCTCCGGGTCTACCGCGCTTCTGCAGTGCAAAGCGTTTCTAGCAAGGGACAGCCCAAGGTGTCGCCGGCTTCGCAGGCGGCGACGGTGTCGCCGAGCACTTGTTCCATACGGCGAAGGTCGGCGATTTTCAGGCGGATATCCCGCAGATGCTTGCTCGCCAGATCGCGCGCCTGCGCGCACGAGGCAACGCCCCCGTCGGCAAGTGCCAACAGCGCTCGCACCGCGTCGATCGGGAAGCCCAGTTCGCGCGCACGTCGCACGAACGACAGTCGCCGAACATCCGACGGGCAATAGGCGCGGTATCGCCCGCGGCGCAGCGGTACCGGGAGGACACCGATGCGTTCATAATAGCGGATCGTCTCGATGTTGCAGCCCGTGCGCTGCGA
>NZ_RWKS01000033.1:0-24950 GCF_003985085.1 Sphingomonas sp. TF3
CCTCATTCTAGCCGACGGCTTCTACGAATTCACCAAGCCCGAGGATCCTAAGCAGAAGCGTAAGACCAAATGGCTGTTCACTCTTCGCGATCATCCCTGGTTTTGCATCGCCGGCATTTGGCGCGAGACGCCGGATGGCGAGGCTTTCACGATGCTGACCATGGAACCGGGGGAAGACGTCGCGCCGTACCATTCGCGCCAGATCATCCCGCTCACCCGGGATCAGTGGTCCGACTGGCTGGACCCGACCGTTCCGGCCAGCGCCGTGCTACGAAGCTTGCCAAAGGGAAGCCTGACGACGGCACGGGTTTATCCGCCGCTTGCTGCGCAGCATACCATGATCTGAACTCTTCTGCCGGCGCCACTAAAGCCACCACTCGAATCGACCGGTCGTCAAGCAAACGTTCTCTTTATGTTCGGATCGTGCTAACTCGGCATCCATGGTTTGCGAGTCTGCAGTCCGAAAAGTGATTCATGTCGACATGGACGCGTTCTTCGCGTCCGTGGAACAGCGTGATGACCCCTCGCTCAGGGGAAAGCCGGTCGCGGTAGGGCACGGTGCGACGCGGGGCGTCGTGGCTGCGGCGAGCTATGAAGCGCGGACCTTCGGCGTCAAATCGGCGCTACCGTCAGTGACCGCGCTGAGGCGCTGCCCCGATCTCATCTTCGTCCCGCCACGCTTCGAGGTCTACCGCGCTGTGTCGCAACAGATCCACAGCATCTTCGCCGACTACACCGACCTCATTCAGCCTCTCTCGCTCGACGAGGCCTATCTCGATGTGACCGCCGATCGCCGCGGCCTGAAGACAGGATGGCTTACCGCCAAGGAGATCCGCGCGCGCATCCTAGCGGAAACCGGCCTCACCGCGTCCGCCGGCATTTCCTACAATAAATTTCTCGCGA
Organism: Sphingomonas sp. TF3; assembly: GCF_003985085.1. Taxonomy (NCBI): domain Bacteria; kingdom Pseudomonadati; phylum Pseudomonadota; class Alphaproteobacteria; order Sphingomonadales; family Sphingomonadaceae; genus Sphingomonas; species Sphingomonas sp. TF3. The sequence goes on from NZ_RWKS01000033.1 coordinate 904, forward strand.
AGCTCGCCTCGGACCATCGAAAGCCCAACGGGCAGTTTGCGGTCACCCCAGACATGGGTGCAGCCTGGGTTGAGACGCTGCCCGTCTCCCGCTTCCACGGCGTGGGCCCCGTGACGGCCGAGAAGATGAAGCGACTGGGCATCGAGTCAGGCGGCGATCTCCGGTTAAAGTCGCTCGCTTTCCTGCAGCAGCATTTCGGCAGTTCTGCTGACTGGTACTTCGCGATCGCGCGCGGCGAGGATGAGCGCCCGGTCAATCCGAACCGGATACGCAAATCGTCGGGATCTGAAACCACGTTCCGGCAGGATCTTGTCGCCTCTGCAGACATCGAGGCTGGCGTCGTCCGCATGGCCGAGGAGGTTTGGGCATGGTGCGAGAAGCGCCAAGCGTTTGGCCGAACAGCGACCGTGAAGATCAAATACGCTGATTTCCAGCAGATCACCCGCCGTAGGAGCCGTCCGTCGGCGATAATGACATTTGAGGAGCTTCGCGAAGCGGCTCTCGACCTGATCCGGTCGATTCTTCCGACCACCAAGCCGATCCGTCTTGTCGGAGTGACAGTATCGACGTTTGAGGACGCCTCCCCGGCATCCGCACCACAGCTGTTCGAGGACGATCCGCAAGCTGCGCCCGAGCTAGTCGACGAAGGAGCGTGAGGCGCTCCCCGCGATCGGCCGCGCTCTCCGATTGAGGCTGGTGTCAGGTCCGTCGCCTTCGCGCAGCCTTCTCTGGCGCCAGCTCGATCCATGTCGGGGCGTGATCGCTGCTTTTCTCCCATCCGCGCACGTGACGGTCGACCTGAGCGTCGACGAGCCGGCCGGCGAGGGCGGGACTGAGCAGAAGATGGTCGATGCGAAGCCCGGCATTGCGGCCATAGGCGTTTCGAAAATAGTCCCAGAATGTGTAGATCGTCTCGTCGGGATGGATGGTCCGTAGCGCATCCGTCCACCCTTGCTCGATCAACCGGAAATAGGCAGCACGGACCTCAGGCGCGAACAGCGCATCGTCCAGCCAACGCTCCGGCTTATAGACATCGCGTTCGGTCGGCATCACGTTGAAGTCACCTGCCAGCACCACGGGCGCGCCGGTCGCCAGCAACTCCGCCGCATGCTCGATCAGCCGCTCGAACCAGGCGAGCTTGTAATCGAACTTCGGACCGGGACATGGGTTGCCGTTCGGCAGATACAGGCCTGCGATGAGGACGCCGTTCACTGCGGCTTCGATGTATCGGCTTTGGGTTGGATCAGGGTCTCCCGGCAAGCCGCGCCGCGTTTCATGGATGTCGCCGACGCGGCTCAGCATAGCGACGCCGTTCCAGCTCTTCTGTCCGTGCCAGATGACGTCGTAACCGAGGCTCCGGATGGCAGCCTCCGGAAACTTTTCCTGGGGAGCCTTCAGTTCCTGAAGCACCGCGACGTCAGGCTGCGCTTCCGTCAGCCACCGAAGAAGCACGGGCAGGCGACCGTTCACGCCATTCACATTGTAGGTAGCGATCTTCACCGTGTCACAGGTCCGGCAAGGTCTGGTCGGCGCGGCCCCAGCCCTTCAACACCTTGGAGGCAGCCCGTTTCACGAGTTCATCGGCATCGCCGATGTGGAAGTGGTTCGGCGCGTCGATCGTCTCCATTTCTTTCCAGGTGATGGGCGCGGCGACCGGCGCCTCCGGGCGCGCCCGTACCGAATAGGGCATGACAGCCGTCGCGCCGCGCTGATTGCGCAGGTAATCCACGAAGATGCGTCCCTTGCGCTGCGCCTTGGGCAGCGCCGCGGTGAAGTTTTGCGGATCGCTTTGCGCCACGGCCTGGGCCAGCCTGTGCGCGAAATCCTTCACCTCCGGCCATTCGGCCTGCGGTACGAGCGGCGCGATTACATGCACGCCCTTCCCGCCGGTGAGCATCGGGAAGGTCTCAAGCCCGATCGATTTTAGGATGTCGCGGAAATGAAAGGCGGCGGTGCGCACATTCTCAAAGTCCAGCCCCTCGTCCGGGTCCAGGTCGAAAACAAGGCGGTCAGCCTTTTCGACATCCTCGATACGGGCACCCCAGCCGTGGAATTCGATCGTTCCCATCTGGACGCAGGTCATCAGGCCATCAGCGGTATCGACGAAGAGATAGGGCTCCTCGTGGCCATCCTTCTCCAGAATGCCGACATGTTTGACGGCGTCGCCAAAGCTGCCCGCGTCATGTTTCTGGAAGAAGCACTTTTTGGCGCGGCCCTGCGGACAGCGCACCAGACTGATCGGGCGGCTGCCCAGCCACGGCAGCATGATCGGCGCGACCCCCGCATAATGGTTCGCCAGCTGGCCTTTGGTAATGCTGGATTCCGGGAAGATGATGCGGTCGGTGTTGCTGATCTTGACGCGCGATACCGCCGGTGCCGCGATCTCGGTCACCGATTGCTCGACTTCAAGGACGACCGCTTCAGCCTTCTTGTCGGCGCGGAGCCCGAGATAGCTCGGATGGCGCAGCGTGCCTTCGTTTGTCATCTCGGTGTAGGCGATCTCCGCTACGAGCTTGGGTAGAAGCCAATGGGCGCCGCGAACCTCCGCACGAGGTGCGTTCACAGTTGGCGTTGTCTGCTCGAGCGGGCGCATCGTCTCCATCAGACGCTCTATCTCGTCCATGCTAAAGCCCGTTCCGACCTTTCCGGCGTATCGCAGCTCGCCCCCCTCATGGATCCCGAGGATTAACGAACGAAACCCGCGCGACTTGTCGGACGGCGTCCAGCCGATGACGACGAACTCCTGGCGCTTAATGCATTTAGTCTTAAGCCAGCCGCCCGAGCGCGAACCAATGTAGCGGCCGTCGGCCTTCTTTGAGATGACGCCCTCGAGCCCGGCGTCGCAGAAACTGTGAAGCAGCTTCTCGCCGTTACCCTCGATATGTTCCGAATATCGGATGCGGTGGCTTCCTTCGGGTAGGATCTCACGCAGCTTCGCCTTCCGCTCCGCGAGGGGCAACCGGGTAAGATCTTCCCCGTCGAGCTCGAGCAGATCGAAAGCGATATAATCGATACTGGACGGCGCGCCTTTGAGCGCTCCCTGGAGATCCTGGAAACTGGAACGCCCGCTATCGTCCATCACGACCGCCTCACCGTCGAGCAGCGCCGACCGAATGTTGAGCTTGCCCGCTTCGCCGACGATGCCAGCGAACTTTTCCGACCAGTCCAGGCCGGACCGCGTGTACGCGCGGGCTTCATTGCCGCCGACGGCGACGAGCAGCCGGTAGCCATCATATTTCATTTCGTGCAGCCAGCGATCGCCGGTTGGAACTGTGTCGACCAAAGTTGCCAGCTGGACGGGTTGAAAAGGGGGCGGTCTCAAAGCTGGTAAAGCTCGAGCCCTCGACGGTTTCCGGGCCCTTCCTTCCCCTGGTTCTGCGAGCAACTTGGCCATGACTGATAGACTCGTGCCTGGCAGACTCGTTCCAGCGCTGATGTGACTCGGTTCATCGACACAGCGCGCCTTTGGAAAAGGCTGGCGGAAACTCTTCAGGCAACCGGCGTTCCGTTAGGGCAGCAACCCGCATCAAGGAGGTATGGAAATGGCTGACGACAAGACGCTCCGCGCGCCCCAGGATAGCTCGCGCATCGCGCTCGGCGAGGATTATGAGGTGGAATACTGGACCAATAAGTTCGGTGTCAGCCGCGACAAGCTCGCCGAGGCGGTGAAGGCAGTCGGCAATGGCGCCGACGCGGTGGGCGAATATTTGAAGCGGTAAGTTATTGGCGCGCATCATAGTATAATGCGACTTTCCGGATCGCAGAGGTGAGTGCCCGGGGACTATTCCGGAGCGCCCCAGGTTTACGACGAACGCGACAGTGACCCGGTAGATGGCCATGACGGTGGCCGCGAAGTCGCCGTCAGGACAGGCACGCGAAAGACACTTCCGTGCCGTCCCTTTTCGGCGGGGTCTTTGCGGATGGGGGAATTGTCCCACAAGTCGTCGGCAGCAATCGACCAAACCAAGAAGTTCGCAGCACGCTTTTGAAATGAACGGAACGAGGAAGTCTTACCGTTCGCCGAGGGTTAGGCTTTGGGCTTTGCCGCCGATGGATCAAACTCGTAGCGAAATTCATCCTCGGTCGACTTGCGCAGCCGCCAGCCCTCTTCAGGATCGAGCAAGTCGCTTAGAAGACCGCCGCCTGGCGGCCAATAGCCCGGCGGCCAAGCGGGAGACACTGGCTTTAGCAGGGCGTCCCAGATCAGCGTGACCATCGTGTAAGGTGCAGTGGCGGACTCGTCCGAGCTGGTGACGATCCCGATCATCTTGCCGTCGGCATCGAGCACCGGGCCACCGCTCATCGCACCGACGGTGGCGAGCGCCGCCGCGAAACAAGGTCGGGGCGCCATCACGCGGTCGCGGCCTTGCGGCCAGACTTCCAGTATCGCGCCCGAGCTGAGCAGGAAAGTCCCGGCTACGTCGGGAAGCACCTGAATTTCGGGTTCAAGTGCTTGCCGGGCGTTGCGCGGACGGAAGCCGACTGCCGTCACCCGGTCGCCGACCCGCGGCAGCTTCGCGCTGAGCAAGAAATGCGCCACGTCGACCGGCGAGCGGGGTTCGCAGGCATGGGCGAGGGTCAGCACTGCGAGGTCGCCGTCGAGGCTGTACGTGATCTTCAACACCTGCCAAGCAGCGAGCCCAGTCGCGCTCACGCCGAAGGCATAGAGCGCGGCGTCGACCGCCTCGAACAGCCCGTCGCCGTCATGCTCCGCGATGACATGCGCTGCGGCGATGGCGATGCCCGGGGCGACCAACGCTGCTGAGCCATAGATCGCGCATTGCCCGTCGCCAAAAGCAGCGAGAGTAAGGATGCTGCCCTCCAGGCCATCCATATTCTCGATGAAGTAAAGTCCGTCGTCCGCGAAGGGCGTAAGCCCGACCGGCTTTATATGAAGCTCTTGGTGCAGCAGGGGCTCGCGCTGCGCCGCGGCGATTACGACCGACGCAGATTCCATCACGGGATGCCCACCGCCCGCGGCGTCATAGATCGTTCGATCGGTCATTGCGTCCCGAGACTATCGGCGTCCGCTGCGTCTAGATCCTCGAACTCGCTGAAAATCTCGAAAATCCCGCGATTCCGTCGCGGGTGCGTCGCCAGGAGCTCGGCAGTATCCGCCACGCGCTTGTCGAGGAGGAAGCGCCCATGCTGCCCACGAATCTCGTAGAAGCGCACCGGACGATCCCGGCCTTCCAGAGCCCGGATAACAGCGAACATGACCGCCGAAGAACAGCGCATGCCGAAGATGACCTCTTCGAGCTCAAGCGGCGAATGCTGCTCGCCGCGTGGACCCAGCAGCCTCCATTCGCGTTCGTAGGCCCAAGGGCGGGCCTTCCTGAGGAGGACCGCTTCATCGACTCCGCGCCGAGCCGCACTGTCGCCGGCGAGCATTGCCGAGACCGCGCTGGCCTGGACGAGGCGCGAGCCGCCATACTTCATCTTGTGGATGTCGATGGTAGCATCGGCCGGCACCGAATAACCGAAGCAAATGCCGTGGTGCTGGTCGCCATAATGGCTCCACATCAACGGGCAGTTGACGCGCTCGGCGAGGGAGAAGACCCCACGGTCGTATCGCCGCAGCAGCTCCTCTTGCACGTATTGGCCAAGCAAGAACTGCTCCGGATCGGCCACCTCGTATTCCGGATTGGTGGCGTTATAACGAATATCAGCGAGCAGGCGTTCGGCGGCCTTGCGGCTTTGGCGCGCGATATGATCGAGCGTCTTTGGGCCGTTGTAGCGGATCGTCTTTGCCGCCGCCGCCATCTCGGCCGTTGTCCGTTCCTCAATCATCTGCGCCAGAACGGGTTCAAGCGCCGCGCTCGGCAGATCGGTGTCGAGCGTGGGCTTCGTGTCGAGCGGATCATTGAAGGTCGTCGGGTCGGCAAAATAGACCGTGTCGTTGACGAGCATGCCCAGCGTCAGATTGCTGAAGCTGCGATATTTGTAGAGCCGCTTCGGCGGAACGCGTTCGCTCATGTCACCCCCTCACTCCGGCCGTACTCAGCCCCCCCGTTGGTATCCGCCTGCGTCAGCGGTCGTCCGGCGGAAAGACAGGCGACGCGATCGCCCGCGCGTCCGTCTCGACCATGACCTCCTGAAGAAACGTCGTCTTAGGCACATAGCGGACACACGGCAGGTTGGACTCATCGTAAATTTCGAGCTTCACAAGAAAGTCGCCGCCGAAGTCGATGTAGACCGGACAGGTGGCTTCCAGCCACGTCCGCCGCGGGCGGACCCAGTCGTATTGGTGGTGGCCGCAATAGACCTCCTCGACATCAGCCTGGATGTCGCGAAGGCTGAAAATCCGCCCGAAACTCAGTGTCGCCTTTGTTACCGTCCGTTCGGGATAGTCACGCTGCGTCTCGGAAAGCCGGAAGAACAGCCCACCGGCCGCGCCTTGCATCGGCCGGGTGGCCTTCGCCCACACGATGTCCTGGGCGATCTCCGAACTCGGATGGGGCAGTCGATGATAGACTTCGAAGTTGCCGCGAAAACCTCGCCCGTCGATCACCCACACCAGGTTCTTGTAGAAGGCCTCGCGCGAAATACGCTCGGCGTCGGTCATCGCCGAATGTTGCACCTCAATGTAGATCCCCGTCGCGGTCATGATGTCGGCTCGGTGAATCTCGCCGCCGGGCGCGGTGTGGGAAATCTCCCGGCAGGCCTCGGGGAAGAGATTTTTCCATTCACGGTGCCACTCGGTTTCATTCTCCCACCACGGGTCGCAATTCCGCCGGCCGGCATGCGCCCAATGATGGAGGATGCGCGGCCCGCACTTGGCGATCATCGCCGCCCCGCAGGTCGGGCACTGCCCACGCCCGCCGGGGAAGGCTTCGAGCCGCTCTGAACCGACGAGTGCGAGTTGCATGATCTTGCTCCACCAGCTGCGGACCCCTCGGTTGTATCCGGATCAGCGATTGCATCGGATAGCGGGATCGGGGAGGCCGCGGCAACGCGGGCGGGAGAGATGCCCGTTGGTGATCGTAGGCGAGCCGCCTAGGCTCGGTTGCACCTTTGCCGTGCGGTCCTGACCCCGATCCGCTACGCACGTAGCGAATGGGAAGGGAGAAACGTGGCGCTGGCGCAAATCGGACAGGGAGATGAGGGCTGGTACGTCCGGGACGTGGGCCCCGGCCAAGGGCGGCAGCTATGGCGGTTTGTCGATGCGACCGCAATGCGCGCGGGCGTCACCAACCCCGAAGGGGGCGCGGGCACCTATTATGCTGCGGATCCGGGCGAGACGATCTGGGCGTGCCTGCGGCGCTCAACGCCCTGGCTCGACGGACTGGATGGTTCCGGCCCCTTTCAGCGGATGGTCCGTCGGCCTGGGGAATTTCACCCCCGTGTCGCACGCCCGCTCGCGTTGAGGGAGAAGGAAACGCTCTGGTTCCCCGACGATGCAAAGGAGCAGCGCTATATCACCAGCGCGCAGAACCAACTCGGATCCTTGATTGATGATCTAAGAGCGATCTGTCGCGTCGTGCAGCCCGCAGCCAGCACCCTGTCGGTTTATGGGCATGAAATCCGCAACCTCTTGATCCTGGCGGCGACCGAGGTCGAGATGCACTGGCGCGGCATTCTGACGGCCAACGGATCGACTGCAAAATTCAACACGAATGAATTCGTGAAGCTCGCCGCCCCTCTCGGTCTGCGGGATTACGCCGTTCACTTCCATCCTTGTCCAGACATTGCCCCGATCAGGCCCTTCGACGGCTGGGACGTCCTCGATCCAACAAATTCTCTCCCTTGGTTTGCGGCCTATCATGGCGTCAAGCACAACCGCGAACATGAGTTCGATCAGGCGAACCTGGCCAATGGATTTATGGCGGTCGCAGCTTGCGCGGTCATGATGGTCGCGCAGTTCGGGCAGGATGCGTTGACACGTGAACTTAAAGGTTTCCTGTCGGTCCAGCCGCCCGCCTGGCCAATCGAAGAGATGTATCTGATGCCCGAGGCGGAGGGCGACTGGTCTCCAATTCCCCTGCAACTCTCGGTGAAGCTGTGACCGGTAAATTCTCACCGTTCGTCGTCAAGGCGCTGGTCGACACCATCACGGGCGGGGCCGGCAACGACAATGCGCCCGCCATCGGAATCTATCGTTCTGGCCCCAAGATCGAGCAATTCTTCCTCGACTGCGGGCTGGACATGCGCATCGGCGTTGGCTCGCGCGTTCCAGCGACGACGGATTTTCTGCGCAAGACTGCAAACCATTACGACGGGAATGGCGATGCCCTTATCGCCCGGATCATCGAGCGGGTTTGTGATCCTCGTGATTACCTGGCGGAACCTGACAAAGCGATCGCCGTGCGCGAGCATCTCAACAAGGCGCTGGCTCCCGACGGCTTGGCCGTCGTCATCGTCGGCGGGAAAGCGCTTCTGACAGAACGCCGAGGGTCGGGCACGATCGTCGAGCCGTTCATCCAGAAAGTCGCGACCTTGGATTTCGACACCGTTCAGATGGAGATCGCCCGTGCTCTTCCCAATCTGGAAGATGATCCGGAGGATGCGGTGACGGCCGCGTGCTCGCTGATCGAAGCGGTTTGTCGCTCGATCCTCGTCGAGCTCAAATTGCCGCTTCCCGCCAAGAAGGACATCGATGGCCTTATCCGTGCGGTGCAGGAGCCGCTTGGGCTGTCGCCTGGTCGGTCAGACCTTCCGTCCGAGGTTGAAGCCGACGTTCGGCAAACCCTCAGCGGTTTGACATCCGTGGCCAAAGGCATCGGCGCACTGCGGACGCATGGTGGAGACGCCCACGGACGCGAGAAAGGCTTCCGCCGCATCGACGCGCGGATCGCCCGCCTTGCCCTCAACGCCGCAAGTTCGCTCGCCTTGTTCCTGATTGAGAGCTGGGAACGCAAGGAGCATCGGTCCCTGCCACAGCATGCTGGCGAGCCTTGATGCCTGAACAACCCTCCGCCACGTCCGAGCTCGAAGCGCTGCGCCCAGCGCGTAAGGATCGGGTGATCGACCTCGTGCGCGCCGCGGGTCTCGATGTGTCGGACTGGTCGAATAGCAGCCGGGGCGAGGCCGGGGCGGCCACCAATCCCAAATATTGCTACGAATGGGTCTTCGTCGAAGCCGGCAACGCCATTGTTCTCAACCTCTGGCACGTCCTACTGGCGGAAGACGCCGAAGGCCGCATCGTCCATCGCGGCAATTTTCGGGAGGATGCCGAGATCCAGTATGCGCGGGGTCGCGGCAACCCCTGGGGTCTGCGCGCCACACGTCTCGACGCGGCGCTCCAGGCCGCCCTTCGGGACGATCTTGCGGTCCGCGTCATCCTCAACGCCGGGGTTCGCCGGGATCGCGACGATCCCGATGCTGAAGCCTCAAAGGTGGAGCTGCGAACCCTCGACCCGGAGCCGTGGTCGATCGGCGCCTATGACGCGGCGACCGGCAAGCATCTGCTTATACGCGGCGCGGCGCCGCCGGCCTTCGTCGATCAATTCTCGATCGATTCGGATCCCGGCGGCGCGTCGGTGCGGAGCGAGCAGACCGGGTCCGTTTTCGTCCGTAATCCCAAGGTCCGCGAGGCGGTGCTCAAGCGCTCCTGCGGTCGCTGCGAGCACTGCGATGAACCTGGCTTTCGTCGAGCAGACGGCGCCATCTATCTTGAGACGCATCACATCGTGCCGCTGCACGAGGGCGGCCCAGACCTCATCGGCAATGTCATTGCACTGTGCCCGAACGATCATCGCGAAGCACACTATGGCGAGGCGGCCGCCGCGCTCCGCCTCCGCTTCATCGCCATTGTTGCTGTGGCCTGACCAGCGCGGGAATGCCTCATCAATTCCCGTTCCGAACTGTCGTTCGGATGAAACTGGAATCTCAAGTGTTGCTTGGTATCTGCCGTGCCTGGGATTCGCTGCGAGCGATCGCCTCGCCCCAATATTGGTTGCACCGTACGTTATCGGAAGTCGCGCGGTTTGATCTTGATGCCTTCTGTCGGCTGCCCTGGAACGATACCAGACCCAAGGGGGAGATCCGGAATGAAGATATCCCGCGGTGACCTGCCAAGCGGCGACGCGCCGAGGTCGCGTGGGTCCGGGCGCATCGGGCTTTTGACTACATCGGCACGACTGACGCGGTAGACTTCGGAAACGTCGACACGATGGCCGACGCTGGCGAGAAGGGGCGACAGGTCATCGAGGCGCTGGGCAATGAGGTGAATGACCTCGCCCTCACGCTGGACCTGCCCTCGCACGCCCATCATCGAGGCGCCGAGCACCGTGCGACGGTTCTTTTCGAACACATTGGTCCAAACGACGAGGTTGGCGACATTCGTCTCGTCCTCCAGCGTGATGAACATGACACCCTTCGCCGACCCGGGTTTTTGACGCACCAGCACGATGCCGGCCAGCTCGATCCAGCGTCCGTCCTTGACGGTCTGGAGCTGCTCGCAGGTGATCATCTTTCGCGCCTTCAGCTCATCGCGAAGGAACGCAAGCGGGTGCGCACGCAGTGACAGCCCGGACGCGCGGTAATCCTCCACGACCTCGGCTCCCTCGCCCATTGGTGCCAACAGCACGGTCGGTTCGATTGCCTCCTGCCGAAGCTTGCCATCGCGCTCGTCAGCAGCTGCGAACAGGGGCAGGGCGGCGTTGCCGAGCCCTTTCACGTCCCACAAGCCCGAACGACGGCTGAGCGCCAGTGAACCGAACCCATCCGCCTCGCCGATGCGATCAAGCGCCCCACGACCAACGCGGGCCCGGCGCTGGATTTCTTCAACGTTGGAATAGAGCTGTTTTCCGCGTGCCGTGACGATGGCCGCGCCGTCCGCATTGGCCAGATCGCGCACCATACGGAGGCCAAGCCGCACGGCCTTGTAACGACCGGCTGCCTCCTCGAGCGTGCAATCCCATCGGCTGTGGTTCACGTCGATCGGCCGGATCTCGACGCCATGCTGGCGCGCATCGCGCACGATCTGCGCCGGTGCGTAGAAGCCCATCGGCTGCGCATTGAGTAGCGCTGCGCAAAACGCGTCGGGATGATGGCACTTCACCCAGGACGAGGCATAGGCGATCAGCGCGAAGCTGGCGGCGTGGCTTTCAGGGAAGCCGTAGGGCCCAAATCCCTCGATCTGCTTGAACGTCTTCTCGGCGAACTCACGGTCGTAGCCCCTCGCAACCATGCCATCGATCAGCTTGTCGCGGAAATGCGACACGCCGCCTGTCAGCTTGAAAGTGGCCATCGCTCGCCGAAGTAGGTCGGCCTCGCTCGCCGTGAAGCCGGCGCACTCGATGGCTACCCGCATGGCTTGTTCCTGGAACAGCGGCACACCGAGCGTCTTCTCCAGGACCCGTCGCAGTTCCTCGGTCGGATAGGTCACCGCCTCCTCGCCGTTGCGGCGACGCCGATAGGGGTGAACCATATCCCCCTGAATCGGCCCGGGCCGCACGATCGCGACCTGGATGACCAGGTCGTAGAATGTCTTCGGCGCCATCAGCGGGATCGACGCCATCTGCGCCCTGGATTCGATTTGGAAGACGCCAAGAGTGTCCGCCTTGCGAATCATCGCATAGGTCGCGGGGTCTTCCGCCGGGATCGTGGCGAGGTCGTGTTTGATCCCTTTGTCATTCTCCAGAAACTCGAACGCCCTGCGCATGCAGCTCAACATGCCAAGCGCCAACACATCGACCTTCATGAAGCCTAAAAGATCGATGTCATCTTTGTCCCACTCGATCACCTGGCGGTCTTCCATTGCCGCAGGCTCGATCGGAACAAGCTCGTCCAGCCGGTCGCGCGTCAGGACAAAGCCGCCAGGGTGTTGCGAAAGATGGCGCGGGGTGTTGATGAGCTGCCGCGCCAGTTCCAGCGTCAGCATCAGCCGCTTGTCGCTAAGATCCATGTTGAGCTCGGCCGCATGCTTTTCCTCGACGCCTTCCCGGCTCCACCCCCACACCGCACCGGATAGCCCTGCGGTCATGTCTTCTGAAAGCCCCAGTGCCTTGCCTACCTCGCGGACCGCACCGCGCGCGCGGTATCGCGTCACCACCGCGGTCAGAGCGCTGCGGTCACGACCATAGGTTTCGTAGATCCACTGGATCACTTCCTCACGCCGCTCATGCTCAAAATCGACATCGATATCGGGCGGCTCCCTGCGCTCCGCGCTGACGAAGCGCTCAAACAGCAGCTCGGAGCGCACGGGGTCGATCGAGGTGATGCCGAGGACGTAGCAAACGGCGCTGTTGGCGGCCGAGCCGCGCCCCTGACACAGGATTTCGCGCCGGCGCGCCTCCATCACGATCGAGTGCACGGTCAGGAAGTAAGGCGCATAATCGAGATCCGCGATCAGTCGCAGCTCATGCTCGAGCTGCGACCGCACCTTGGCATCCAGGCCTTCAGGATAGCGCTCGGGGGCCTTCTCCCACGTCAGCCGCGCAAGCTCCTCTTGCGGCGTGCGACCCGGGACCTGGATTTCGTCCGGATACTGGTATTTGAGCTCCTCAAGGCTGAACGTGCATCGGGCCGCCAACTCCACCGTACGGGCGACCGGGCTCACATCCTTCAGATAGCGTCGGAAAAGGCGCTCCATCTCCGCTGCTGTTTTCAAATGGCGGTCGGCAAAGCGCTCACGGCGCTCGCCCAGATCATCGACCGTGCATTTCTCGCGGATACAGGTGACGACATCCTGCAGAAGTCTGCGGTCGGGTGCATGATAGAGGACGTCGTTGGTAGCGATCGTCGGCACCCGCGCTGCGGCAGCCATGGCGGCAAGATCGCGAAGCCGGATCGCGTCGCGTGGGCGCCGGCGGATCGACAGTGCCGCATAGCAGCGATTTCCAAAGATGCGGCGCATGCGAGCAAGCGCGGTCTCGGTCGTGGCATCGGCGCCATCGGGTACGAGGAGCGCGATCAAGCCATCGTGCCATTCTTCGAGGTCCGACCAGTCCAGATGACAGGCGCCTTTGCCTGCGCGTCCCTTGCCGACGCTCAAGAGTCTGCACATGCGACCATAGGCCGCCTTATCGGTGGGATAGACGAGCAGTGCCGTGCCGTCAGTGAGATCCAATCGACAGCCCACTATCGAACGCACGCCGGTCGTCTTTTCCGCGTCCCAGGCACGTACAATCCCTGCAACCGAATGCCGATCGACAATGCCAAGGGCCGGCAGCCCAAGGAGCGCGGCTGCGGCAAAAAGCTCCTCTGGACTGGAGGCTCCGCGCAGAAAGCTGAAATGGGTCGTGACCTGCAGCTCCACGTAGCCGCTAGCGGCGGTCACGCGAACGCTCCATGGATGAACCAGCGCATCGGCCCTGTGACCGGATTCTCCCCGTCGCCTGCGCGAAAGAGCCAATAGCGGCCGCCGGTTTCGGTCTCGACCTGATAATAGTCGCGCACCGTATAGGGCTGCTCGCCTTCAACGCCGTGATCGCGCCACCACTCGCCATATAGGCGCTCGGGTCCATCGCCTTGGGTAACGCGGTATCGCCTTCGCCGCCAGATGAACAAGCGAGGTGCCTCGTCGGGGAGCAGGGCAACCACATCGATCGGTTCCGGCCGATCCAGCATGCGCGCCGGTCGAGGCAGGTCGCCTGCCCAAGCTATGCCGCTGGAACTGGCCAACGCCGCGAACCGCGCCACGGAGCGTTCAGGCATTGCGCTTGGCTGAGGCCCCGCGCGGTGAAGGTGCCTCTGGCCGAAGCGATTAGCGAGCGCATCGACCAGCGCGGCAATGTCCGGACCCTTGCGACCGGAACCTGCCAGGCCGTCGCTTTGCGAAGCGCTCATCGCTTCGGCAAGCGGCGTCACGAGCGTCATTGCTTCTATGCCCAGCCCTGGTTCGATCGTCTCAATCTTCGCGCACAGCAGCTTGGTCAGATGCGCGTGATCGCGCGACGGAGCGGCCGTTCCGACCCGAATTGCCTGCCGGTGCCCATCGACGCGAGCGAAATGACAATCGAGCCGACGAGCTCCTTTGCCCAACGCGGTCAACTGGACCACGATGTCGGCGACTAGATCGCCGATCACCCTTGCGAATGCCTCTGGCGTGGCGATCGGCTCCATCAGGCCACGGCGGGCCCGAGGCAGATGGTCCGGGAAGATCGGATCGATAGGCTCGGGTATCTGGCCCAGCGCCTGATCGAGCCGACGATAGAGTTGGCGTCCGAAGCGCTTGGCGAGGGGCGCCCGCGGCGCACCAACGAGTTGTTCAATCCGCTCGAACCCGAGCTTTCGGAGGCCTTCCACGTCTCGCGCATCCAGGCGCAGCGCAGCGATCGGTAGCAGCGCCATCGCTTTGCGGTGGTCGCCGGGAGCAATTGTCACGGGGCGGCCAGCGGGAACCTGGCGGGCCACCGCATGCGCACATCCCGCCGTGTCCGCGACCGCCAGCTGCAACGAGAGACCAAAACCAGCGACCCGCCCGTGCAGATCCTTCAGAAGCGCCTGCTCGGACCCGAAAAGGGGGGCGCAACCCGTAATGTCCAGCCAGATGCCATCTGGCACATCGGGCGCAACGACGGGGCTGTACCGCTGCCCGGCCCAAAGCGCGAGACGCCGCAACCCTTGAAGGTCGGCTTCCGGCTCCGCGTCGATGACCAGAAGCTCTGGCGCGAAACTGCGTGCCTTGGTGATAGTCATACCTGGTACGATCCCGAGTGTCCGTGCTTGCCCGTCAACGGACGCCACCACCCGTCTCCCATGGTCCGGGATCGCCGTGACCATCGGTGCAGGTGCCGCGTCAGGCCGCGAACTGGCGTTCTTCCTGCGCAGCCGGTCGGTCGACCAGTGCGGCAGGAAGAGCGATACGACCCGTCGCATCGCAGCCCTCCACAATCCAGCTGTGCGGATTTCCGCCGCGCACGCGTTCCAGCTCAACCCGCCAGCGTGGTCGCCCGAGGCTCGGAATACCAAGGTCCTCACTGGGGTGAGCTGTCACGCGCCAGCGCGTCACCGCAGCCGTTCCCTCTACGGCCTGCTCAACCCTCGAGGCGCGTCGGAAGACGAAGGCGGCTACGCCCGAACCCTCTGCCGCGAGCTGCAGGCGTTTGGAGGCAGTCGTCGAATATTTCGCGACTTCGCCAACCACCCCGGCAAGGCCTGGTTGGCGCAAACATTCCTCCATCGCGAGGAGCACGTTGGTGTCGCTGCCGGCCTCGACATGGATCACCCGGTCCGGATGCAGTCCAGCCAGGTGAAGGGCAGGGGCAAAGAGGTCACGCCAGCGCAGACACCAGAAGACCGGACCCTCGACACGCGCTAGAATGCCCGCAAGGAACACCGTTGCGCTAGCCTCGTCGGCCAGATCGGTACTGCCGGCGATCTCATGCAGCGCGCCTGTGGCTATGCCACCGCCTGGCAGGCGACAATCAATGCTCTCAATCCCGAACGGAATGGCGTCGTGTCGCCCATCAGCGCACTCGATCTGCGCGATGCGCGCACGTAGATCATCAAGGACGGCTGACTCGCGCATAGCATCACAGAGACTCGGAAGGCGGTTGATTCGTTCCCTCTTTGTTCTGATGAGGGCGCGCCAGAGTCAAGCGCGATGGAGATCGCCTCTCGCGCCGTCGCCGCAACGACCGGCAAAAAGGGACACATCTCCGACGCGAAAAAATTGGTGGAGGTCTCTTGGATAGCGGCCGACGTTGGAATCCGGCAGATTGCTCCGATGAACGATCTCAATGGCAAGTCTATCGCGGAGATGCTCGCGCTCCATGCCGCAATCAACGAGGAACTACGATCGCGCAACGTCTTGCGGTCTGCCAACAATCCGACCGGAGACCTGGCCGAATATCTCTTTTGCGCAGCTTTCGGTTGGGAGCAGGAGGCCAATTCGAAGAAGGGCTTCGACGCGGCGGACTCGGACGGCGTCCGCTATCAGATCAAGGGCCGGCGGCTGCACAGGCGCAACAAGTCGCGTCAGATGTCGGCGATCCGGTCGACGGACGGTTTCGATATATTGGCCGGCGTTCTCTTCAACGACGACTTCTGCGTCATTCGCGCGGCGCTGATCCCTGCAAGCGTGGTGTTCGAGCGAACGAGCTTCGTCGATTATACGAAGAGCCATAAATTCTACCTTCGCGATGATGTGTGGGATGCACCAGGCGTCAGCGACGTTACCGAGCGCCTCCGGGCCGTCGAGCAGGCCTAGATACCAACTGCGGCTGACCTGCGGTGGCCGCGCGAGCGGCCAAGCGGGCAAGAAGTGTCACAGCAGAAAAAACTGACGAAAGACGCACGAACGGGATTCACATTGCCGCAAGCGATGCTAAGATTCATCTTATGTTCCACCAAGCCGACCTTTTCGATGCCGTTGAAGTCGGTCAGGGAGCGCCTGCCAAGCCCCTGAATTTGCCGGCGCTGATCGAACGGATCGCGGATTTCTCGCCACGACCGCGCTATGCGTTCATGGTCCTCAACCTGATTGCCAAAGCCGCCGGGGGGAACAGCGGTTCAGCGGGCCCCTATGTCGATACCGAAGACGAGGTTCGCGTACCGCTCCGCGACTGGTTGTGCGATTCACTGGTTCCGATGGCAAAGCGTGATGCCCGTCGCCTGATCATCGTCGAAGAGGTCAAAGCTTCGCTTGCTGCGCAGGATGCCTTGCCAGACGACGCCGAGCAGGCCGCAAGGGCGATCGACAATGAGGTCCGTGAACGGGTCCGGCGCTCAGGCCGGTGCAACGTCAGCCGCGCCGTTTCTGATCTCGTGCGCGCCGGTCTGGTCCGACGACACTACCAGGGCTACCGCGTGGACCACCACAATCGTGGCGCTCAGCGCGAGGCGGTGTACACCATCACCGAAGCAGCGGCTCGGGCCCTTTGGTCTCAAAAAGCCTCATAACCACGCCGGGACCATAGATCATTTCACCATTCTGCGACTTTCAACGGTTTGTTGAAAAGCATGTTTCAGTGAAATAATTTGCAATTTCAGCCGAATCATGATTTCAACGGTTCGGTGAAAGACGCAATGGACACCGAACGACGGGCGGCAGAAGCGCTCAAGGCCTTCCTGGGCTCGATCCCCCAATTTGCCCTTGGCCAGATGACGATGATCGGCAAGCCAGGCGAGGCTGATCGCGGCGTAGACATCGTCGCGGAAACCGAGTTCGCCGGCCGACCGCTCAAGATCGTGGTCGAGGTCAAAGGCAACGGGCAACCCCGGATAGCGCACCAAGTGGCCTACCAGCTCAAACGCTATCTCGATCAGACCGGCCAAGAGGGGGTGCCGATGTTCATCGCGCCCTATTTATCCGAACAGGCGCAGGCGGCATGTCGCGAGGAAGACATCGCCTACCTCGATTTTCAGGGCAACGCGCGCCTCGTTGTCGATACCATCTTCATCGAGCGCAAGGTCGAGGGGAAACCCGATCCCGAACGACGTTCCCTGCGCACCCTGTTCAAGCCAAAGTCGACCCGGATCTTGCGCGTACTGCTGAACGAGCCGCATCGGCCCTGGCGCGTGACCGAGCTTGCTGAAGAAGCCAAGGTCAGCCTCGGGTTGGTCAGCACGATCGGCACCGCCCTGCGCGAACGCGAATGGGCCGATCAGACCGAACAGGGGCTGCGGCTCGTCGATCCTTCCGGTCTGCTGGACGAATGGGCCCGCAACTATGAGCCGCCCAGAGGGGAGGAGGTCCGCCTCTATACCCACCTCCATGGCAAAGCCCTGACGGAGCGCCTGCGTGATTTAGCGACCGAGCAGGGAAGGGTGGCGCTGGCCTCGTTCAGCGCGGCCGATTGGTACGCGCCCTTCGTTCGCCAAGGCACCAGCTATTTCTACGCTGACGAGAAGGGCCTTGGCGCCTTGCAAACAATCTTAAATCTGACTGCACCCGCAAAGGGTGCGAACATTGTCGTGCGCGTCCCCGATGAAGATGGCGTGCTCGACGACGCGCGGGCCGTCGCACCGGGGGTCATCGCGACGAGCCCGGTTCAAACCTATCTCGATCTCATGGCGGGCGGCGAGCGCGGCGTCGAAGGGGCAGAACATCTGAAGGACAAGCTTTTGCGGTGGCCTTCATGAACGACGAACCGCAATCGGCCACAGATTATGACGACCGCACCAGCGCCGCTGTGAAGTCGGTGCTCGTTGAGATCGGCCAGACGCTGGGCAGCTTTCGTGGGAAGTTCGCGGTTATCGGCGGCGCCGTGCCTTGGCTGCTGCTCGAGGACAGCGAGATGCGCCACGTCGGCACCCTCGACATCGATCTCAGTCTCGACGCGCAGGCCTTGGCCGCCGGCGAGGAGTATGTCGCTCTCGTCGATGCCCTCCACGAACAGGGGTACGCACCCCGCGACACGCTCAAATATTTCCAGATGGTCCGGACGGTCCAGCCGAAGGACGATGGACCGCCGATTGATGTGATCGTCGATTTCCTGCGGCCCTATGACGCCGTGCTGGAAAAGAACCGGCCGCCGCTCACCACCGAATTCGCGACCCAGCGTGCGTCGGGCGCGGAGCTTGCCATTCACTTCCACGAGCTCGTCGCGATCGAAGGCGATATGCCCAAGGGCGGGACCAACAAGGTGATGATCGCTGTCGCCTCGATTCCGGCGCTTCTCGCCATGAAAGGCTTCGCGCTCGACGGACGGTACAAGCAGAAAGACGCCTACGACGTCTATTACTCGATCCGGAATTATCCCGGCGGGATCGATGCGCTTGCGGACGATTGCCGCCCGCTGTTGGAGCATCAGAGTGGCCGGGACGGCTTCGCGCATGTCGTGGCGAAATTCGACGATCCGGACGGCTACGGGCCGACGTGCGTGCGCAATTTCGTCGAAGGCTCCGATATCCTGGACGGCCGAACGCCGGACGAGTGGCAGCAGGATGCCTTTGGTCAGGTCGATGCCTGGGCCCGTGCGATGGGATTGCGATGACACACCGATCTGCGAAGCCACAATGAAGCTCATTCACACAGCGGACTGGCAGCTCGGAAAGCCGTATGGCCGGTTTGAGCCGGAGGTACGCGCCGCGCTGTCCGAGGCACGCTTCGACGCCATTGATGCAATTGGCAAGGAGGCAGCTCTCCACGGCGCGGCTCACGTTCTGGTCGCCGGCGACGTCTTCGACACCGAGGGACCAGAAGACCGCACGATCGTTCAGGCGATCTCTCGAATGGAGCGCCATGCATGCCGGTGGTGGCTCTTGCCCGGCAATCACGACTTTGCGCGCAATGGTGGCCTCTGGGACCGCGTGCGTCACCGCGCTGGTAACGGCATTACCGTCTTGGCAGAAGCGCAGCCTCACGAGATCGAGCCGGGAATCTGGCTCCTGCCGGCGCCCCTTACGCATCGCCACAATCTCGATGATCCTACCGAGCTCTTCGACAGCATGGAGACACCCGGCAGTCGCATTCGCATTGGCCTCGCGCACGGATCGATCCGTGACTTCGGCACCCAAGGCGAAACCAAGAACCAGATCGCGCCCGACCGGGCCCGTCGCTCCTCGCTCGATTATCTTGCGCTTGGAGACTGGCACGGGACGCTCAATATCGACGCGCGCACCTGGTACGCCGGCACACCCGAAACTGATCGCTTCCAGCGCGACGAGCCCGGCCACGTGCTGCTCGTCGATATAGCCGAAGGCGGCGACCCGTCGGTCACCCCGATCCGCACGGGGCGTTTCCAGTGGATCAGGCGAAGCTGGACGGTGAACGACCAAGCCGGTTTCGATGCCGAGTGCGATCAATTGCTGGGATCCATTGATCCCCCGTCCACCCTCCTCGAACTGTCGCTGGCCGGAATCACCAGCCTTACGGATCGGGTCGGGATGCTGGGCAGGCTGGAAAATGATGTCGGGCACCGGGTCCGTTATCTCGACGTTCGGTCTGACGACCTTGTCGGCCGCCCGAGCGAAGACGACCTCGCAAGCCTTTCGGTAGAGGGCATGCTCGGCGTCGCGGCGGCGAAGCTGTCCGCCTCGATCGAAACGGGCGGTGCCGACGCTTTGATCGCGAAGCGTGCCCTGGAGCGCCTCTTCGTCGAATATAGCCGGGAGGACAGGGCATGAGCCTGTACCTGCGTCGTATCGCCGTCGATGGCTTCCGCAAGTTTCGGGAGCCAATGGCGATCGAGGGGCTGACCGACGGTCTCAATATCGTCATCGAACCCAACGAAACCGGTAAGTCGACATTGCTTGAGGCGCTTCGCGCGGCGTTTTTCGTTCGCCACGGCACGAAGAACCAGCTTGCCCAATCGTTCGCGCCTTATGGCGAAGCTGTCGGACCGGAGATTCAGGTTTCGTTCGACGCCGATGGCGCGCCATGGACGGTGACCAAGCGCTTCCTGCGTGGCGCGTCGATCGAGGTCACCGGTCCACAGGGCAAGGCACAGGGCGAAGAAGCGGAAGCCCGCCTGCACACGCTGCTGGGGTCAGTACGCGATACCAGCCAGAAGGGCGATGCCGGCACATACGGCGCGCTCGGACTTCTTTGGGTCGCACAAGCTGAGGCGCTCGCGGTCACCGGGCCAGGACAGATCGTGCGGGACACGGTCCGCTCGACGCTTGAAGCGGAAGTCGGCTCAATCATGGGCGGCCCCGCCTACACGCGCGTCCGATCCAGGATCGACGAGCAATATGGGCGGTACTGGTCCCCCACCGGACAAAAACGCGGGCGACAGAATGAAGCACGCGAGCGTGTCGAGCAGGCGGAAGCGGCCGCGCGCGACGCCGCTGAACGTCTGGCTGGGCTTGAAAGGACGTTCGCCGAGCTCGAAATTGCGCGGGCCCGGCTCAAGGTCGTTCACCGCGAGATCGCGGACGACACAGATGTGCAAACGCGGAAGGATCTCGCCGCCTCTCTCGAGACAGCTCGCGCGGCCGCCCAAATCCTCGCAACGCGGCGGGCCGAGCATGAGGCCATCAGCGCGAAGGCCCGTAGCTTGGAAGACCTTGTCGATCGTCATCGCAAGGCGACGGACGATCGGAACAGCGCCGAACTCGCGCTGGCCGATGCGCGCATACGCCGCGCCGAAATTCTCGATGGCTTGGCAACGGCGAAGCAACGTCTTGCCGAGACACGCAGCGCACTGGAGGCTGCGCGCACGGCCCGCCAGGAGGCTCGCCGTGCTCTCAGCACGGGCGAGGACGTTTTGCGCGCCTCGCGTCGCCGTAGTGCCGTAGACGCGGCACACGCGCGTCATACCGAACTCATCGACCTTGAGCGGCTTCAGGGAGAGGCTGCGGCTCTTGCCACGACGATCATTTCCACCAAAGCCATGGAAGCGCTTGAGACAAACGAGCGGCTCGTAGCTGAAGCGCGCGCGTTGCGGGCCGCAGGCGCCACGCGGATTGCCCTGGTGGGCGATGCAGCCGGCGTATCGATAGATGGCGAGCCGATGGCGCTCGGCGAACGCGCTCTTACAGGCGAGACTCGCGTTCGGTTCGGGAGTGCCGAGCTGGTCATCACGCCGCCGGCAGGCGCGGCGAGCGCCGAAGGAGCTTTGGCTTCAGCGCTGGAGCGCCAGAGGTCCGCTCTGTTAGAGTTGGAAGTTGAGAGCCTGTCGGCAGCACGCGCACGGAACGACGCCGCGCGCGACGCCGCGAGTGAGCTGCGCACTATCGCTGCGCGCATTGCGGCTGTCACCGCTTCGGATGACATTATCGAGCTCGCTGCCGGTCCAGAGGCGCTAAAGCTCTTTGTCGTCGGACTGATCGACGAGACAGCCATCGTGGAAGCCGATATTCCGGATATCGCTTTGCTTACCGCAAACTTGGAAGCGGCTGATACGACTCTTGCACGGGCCGAAGGTGCCCAGGAGAGCGCTGTCGAAGCCCTGCGCCGTGTTGAACAAGAGGACGCGCCGCTGGCCAGCGCGGAAGCGGGTGCTGCCAGCACTCTCACCAACGCCGGCACCCAGATCGAGACGATTGAAAGCCGTCCTGAATTCCCGACGCTCGCGGTGGACCTGGCTCGTGCCCGTGAGCAGACCGCCGAGGCAGCTGTGAAGCTGGAGGAGGCCGCGCGCGACGCTACGGCGCACGACCCTGCGGTGATCACGCGGAAGATCGAGACAATCGATGCGCGGACAAAGGCGGCGGGGGAGGCACGCACCAAGCTCGAGATGGACGAGGCGCGACTGGAGGGGACGATTGAGAGTGAGGGCGGCAAAGGTCTCGCCGATCGGGAGGCGGGTGCTCGCGAAGAGGCGGAGGCGGCACGCGCGGCTCTGCAGCGGATCACCGAGGAGGCCGATACGCTCAAACTGCTGCGCGATACGCTTGACGAAGCGCGCGATGAGACCTCAGCCAAGTTCGTCGGACCGGTCGCAAAGCGCGCAAAGCGGCACATCGAGCGTCTTTTGCCGGGCTGCGACCTCAGTTTTTCAGAGGATCTCACCCTCGAAGCTGTGGTGCGCGGCGGGATCAGCGAAGGGTGCAGCGATCTGTCGCGCGGCACACAGGAGCAGCTAGCGGTACTGACGCGGATCGCGTTTGCAGATATGCTTCTCGACCAGGGGCGGCCGGTATCGTTGATCCTGGACGATCCACTCGTCTATGCCGACGATGCCCGGCTCGATCTGATGGTCGAAATACTGAGCGAGGTGGCCGAGCGGATGCAGGTCATTGTGCTGACCTGCCGCGATCGGACGTTCCGCCATGTCGCTGCTAATAGGATCAGCCTTTCTTCCGCCATGCTGAATGACCGCCTCAATGCGCCTGCTGCTTGAACTCTCCTTGACCGGTTGGGACCAGCAGCCCACGCTCAACATAGGAGGATGAATGCTGTGGCGCGGACTGCCGAATATTCGATCAAAGGTTACGTCTATCAGTTTCTCCGATATCTTTCGGAGATCCTCGAAGCGACTGACGGCTCTACTATAACGATCGAGGGAGCGATCGAGGACATCGACGTCACGACACCGGACCTAACGACGGCCGTGCAGTGCAAATATCACGAGCAGGCTGAGAAGTTCACATTGGGAAAGGTCTACAAGCCAATCCTGCTGATGCTGGAGCATTTCTCTCATCATAGCGCCCCTCCGAAGGTTCATTACAGACTGTTTTGCTATTTTCCTGGTTCGTCCGGTTCACAATCATTAACGCGCACAGAGCTGGAGACAGTACTCGCCACCAATTCCGTGCCACTCAAGGCGATAGTGGCACGCCTCGCGCACGGAGCGGATTTGGACCTGTTTCTGAGCCGGTTTTCGATCGAATTTGGGCCTACCTGCGAGGCGCTTCAGGACAGGGTCCTAGCTTCGCTGAACGCGAAGGGCTTCTCGTCCGAGGACGTCGACGCGATCGTATATCCGAACGCCTTCCAGCGCATAGTCGACCTAGCTACCCGGTCGACAGCTGCGGAGCGGACGGTTGAGCCATCGGCTTTCATCACGGCGCTGAACGATGTGCGGCAGGTCACCTTTACGCGCTGGACTCGCGAGCTTGCGACTCGTGCCAAAATTTTCCAGCGACTGCGCAAGGATCTGAAATTCTCGCTCGGTCAGAATTCACGAGGACGGTACTTCGTGATCGATCCGACGATGATCGCCAATTTTGACGGCGAGATAGTCAGATTTATCAAGAAGTTCAGCGAGCGCTATAGCTTCAAATATCTGCACGCCAACCCGCCGCTTTTCGCAATCACGGGAGAATATGACGTCGGCGCATTGCAGGCGCGACTGCACGACGTGGGCCTCCGATGTGCAAACGGCTTGGTGGGCGGCACCGAGTTTCGGCCCACTGAACTTTTCCGAAAGCCGATGCGACGGAAAAGCCCAGACGAACTCGAGTTCAGGGTGAGGTTGGCGAAGCGTTCGGTCGTGACCGAAACAGGCCCGAAGCGACCGGACGATCTGTTCCTAGTGAACATCGCGGACGACGACTGGGACCATCCAGACGTCAACGTTCACAAATTTGAGATCGAGCGCCTCTCCGACCTGGAATACGCGCTTCAGCTAAGGAACGATTATGCTTGAGCTTGGAGCCCCAATCGGCTGCGTGACCGACAGCTCGCCCTCGCTTATTCGGATTGAAATCAGCGGGGCGGAAGAATTCGAAAAGCACAAGTCGAAGCTTGGCGTAGGCCAATATCTCCTGATCGCCTCGGGAAATAGTCTCCACCTGCTGAGTACGATCACCGCGGTACGCGCGTCTCATAC
>NZ_RWKS01000034.1:0-24238 GCF_003985085.1 Sphingomonas sp. TF3
GATTGCCTTAATCAAGCGTCTGGCGACGTACCGAACGCGGCTTGCGTCGAAAGGATCCATCTTTGGTCCCCCGCCAACGCCAGCGCAGACAGGCACCCCGTCGCATAAGCGCCTGTATCGATGCCGATTCGATTCGGCCGCTCGACCACCTCTGGCGTTATTGTATGGCCGTGCACGATGCAGGTGCCGAAGTCGGCGCTCGATTTGATGAAGTCGTCCCTGATCCAGCGGAGATCATTCGCCTTTTGATCGGCGAGCGCCACGCCGGGCCGAATTCCGGCATGGACAAAGGTATAGTCCCCGATCTCGATCCTGTCCTCCAGCTGTGCCAAAAAGGCACGGTGGCTGTCGGGAACGAGCAGGGAAAGGTCGCGCAGCACTTCGGTATAATCGGCCCGATTATACGCCGCCTCGTCCATGCCATAGCTCAAGATCGTCTCGCGCCCTCCGAAGCGGCACAGCAGGCGCAACGCGTCCACGCTCCCGTTCAGGGCTTTGAGGAACACTTCTTCGTGGTTTCCCATCAGCACGCGGGTGTCGATTTCGCTGCGCTGCAAGGCGATGACACGGTCGATGACGGCGGCGGAGTGCGGGCCGCGATCGATCAGGTCGCCGAGGAAGATCAGCGTCTGCTGGGCGGGGGAACGCGCGGCATGATCGGCCGCGATCCTGGCGAGCAGATCGTCGAGCAGATCGAGCCGACCGTGAATGTCGCCAATGGCATAGACGCGTCGCCCCTCTGGTATCTGGCGACGCGGCATGGACTTGGATTTCGACAAAATATTTCTAAGGCGTTCAAGCATATCCGAATTTCGGCAGGAAGGGCCCTGGATATCGCGCCCCGAGCGCGAGAGTGCCGCCGATAGAGGATGACCTGCTCTTGAACAACCGTTAAAGGGCTGCCGATGGTCTCAACACTGCGTGCCGGGCTGCGCCTTGCCCTCGTGGCGCTTCTGGTGGGTGCGGCCGCCCCGCCCCCGTCACAAGCGCCCTCCCCTGCTGCCTTCGAAGCGTTGCGCCAGGCAGACCTGCGCGTCGCGTCGGTCGGATATCGGCTGGCGACCGCCAATGCGGCGATCTGCCTCGATCACCAGCCGGGCCTTGGCCTGCAACTGCACAGCCTTGGCCAATATGGCGTGGACGCGCGCGCCGCTGCGCGCGCGGCGTTCGGGTTTGAAACGGGCGTCGCGGTCGAGGGCGTCGTGCCGGGATCGACCGCTGCCGCAGCAGGGGTGCACAACGGTGATTCGTTGGTCTCGATCAACGGTGCCGCCGTATCGGCCGCGCTTCCGGGCGCAACAGTGCCGCCCTCCACCGCAGAACGCGATCGCGTCGAGACGCAACTGGAGCGATTGCCGCAAGCCGCACCTCTGACGCTTGGCGTGAAGCGCGGCGTGCAGGAGCAGGCCCTTGTCATCGCCCCGGTGCCCGCCTGCCGCTCGGCGTTCGAAGTGCTGCTCGGTGCCGGGAACGATTCCGCAGCGGATGGCGCGATCATCCAAATCGATGCCGGGTTGCTCGATAGCCTCAGCGATGACGAGCTCGCGGTCGTGCTGGCGCATGAACTCTCGCACAATATCCTGCGCCATCGTGCCCGGCTCGAGGCCGCGGGCGCGCATTGGGGAATTCTGGCGGAGATCGGCAAAAATGGGCGCTTGATGGGCCAGGCGGAAATCGAAGCGGACCGGCTGAGCGTCTATCTGCTCGCCAATGCCCATTATGATCCGTTCTCGGCCGGTCGCTTCTGGCGGGGGGCCGGTCGCAAACTCGATTTCGGCATTTTGCGCAGCCGCATCTATCTCAGCTGGAAAGATCGCGCGGCGCTGCTGGATCGCGAAGCCGCGACCATTCCGACGGGTGCCAAGCTGCCTTACCGCCCGCCCCTGATCGATCTGGCGACGACGCCGATGACGCGTTGACGGTAACGGTCGCGTCGCCTGCCCGTCAGCGTTGGTCGGGCGCCGATGCCTGCGTGCCTTCGACCAGGTCCCGGAATTCGGCCAGCGCCTGCCAATAAGACCGATGGCCGCGCTGGTTGGTGAAGTCGATAAACCAGTCGAGCGTCTCTTTCGGGCCCTTGATATACAGGCTGCTCTGCGGGGCCGGTTGGCGCCGACGCCGGACGGGCGTTGCCCCCTGCCCTTCTGTCTGCCCCTCTGCGGAATCGCTGCGGTCGACAAAGCCGAGCGCGTTGCCGCGCGCGATCGCCGCCGCTTCGCGTGCTGGATCGACGCTCAGCGGCGCGCGGACGATCCCGCTTAGATCGAGCTTGGACGGATCCCCCGCCCCTGCCGGCGCCGTCGCCTTCTTCCCGAACCCGTAGCCACTCATGCCCGCATCTCCTGTTGCACCGCCTCGACCACCGCGCGCGCGACCTCGAGCGCGTTGCGCCGCGCGGCCGGCAAGCCGGCGGTCTGGCTGTCGTTCAGCTCGTCGAGCGTTGCCGAAAAATCGAAGATGTCGCGATACGCCGCACGCTCGACCAGCGCCGCGGTCAGCAGTGGCAGCGCGGCGTCGTTGATCGCGGTGACGATGCGTTTGGCGGTCTTGGTCTCGATCGCGGCATTGTCGCGGCTGCGGACCAAGCGGAAAGGGATCGACCGCCCGAGCGCTTCGGCTTCTTCCTGGACGAGGGCAACCGCATTGGCGGCAAGTTCCGCGTCGATCGGGGAAAGGTTGAACGGGATCAACACCAGATGCGATCGGGCGAGCGCACGCGAGGTCATGCGCGACGCGGTGCCTTCGAGGTCGATCAACACGAAATCATGCGATGCAGTGTAGTGATCGATGACGCGGACCAGTTCGGATTCCTTAGGGCTGGCGATGATCTCGAACGGCAAGGCCTTGCCTTGCTCGCTGCGTTTGCGGCCCCAGCCGGCGATGATCGCATTGGGATCGGCATCGATCACGGTGACCGCGGCGCCGCTGCGCGCGAGTTCGCTGGCGAGCACCAGCGTCAGCGTGGTTTTGCCGGCGCCGCCCTTGGGATTGGCCACTGAGATTGCTGGCATGATGCGCTCCTTTGCTAGCGGCGATGGATATACCCTTCGCTACAAAATGTCGATATCGCAATCGACACCATTTCCATATGGTATGGCAATTAATATTCAGTCGATATCGCTATGGATATCCATATTGATATTATCTCCATAACCGCTGCCCGCGTCGCGCGCTGCAAAACGCGACTTCCCGTTCCAAAGCTGCGCCGGGTTGACGGCCCTGTGCGCCCGACCAGCGGGTGCGATCCGCGACCCAGGCGCGTTTTTCCGCGTGAAAGCACGAACCGAAACCGGGCATCCTCGCGAGCACGGCCCATTTCCATGCCAAAGCCGGTAAAATCCGGCGGCTAGCCGTCCAAAGCGACGTCGAGAGCACGATCCGTGGCCCTTAAGCGACCAGCGCCGCTGCGCCGATGCCAATATTCGTGCTTTCGCACGGAAAACCCGCTCGGCACCGCCAACGCTGTGGACACCGCCCCGCCACCCACCCATGCTCGAAGGGGTCAGAGATGAGTAGAGCGATGGACGACATATTACTCAAACAAGGCGATCTGTTCCAGCTGGCCAGCCCGCTTTATGGCGATGTCCAGGGGGAGCGGACCGTCGCGGAGTTCCCGTTCTTCGCTTTGTCGAAGAAGGCCCATATGACGCCGATGGTGTTCGAAAACGGCGATGCCCGGATCGAGATCAATCCGAGCAAGACCGGTGTCGCCACCATCTATGACAAGGAAATCCTGCTCTATATCGCCAGTTTGATGGCGGAGCGGATGGAGCGCGGCGAACAGGTCGACCGCGTGATGAGCTTCACCGCCAACGATTTGTTCCGCGTGACCAGCACCAACGCCTCGGCGCGCTCCTACACGTCGCTCAAGGCGTCGCTCAACCGCCTGCAGGGTACGCAGATCATCACCAATATCGAAACGGGCGGGGAGGGGTCGGACAGCGCCTTTTCCTGGTTGCTCAAGGCCGACATCAAATACGCCAAGCTGCCGACGGGCGAGCGCCGCGTGAAGCGGATCGAAGTGATGGTGTGCGACTGGCTGTATCGCGCGATCCTGGCCGATCGCCGGATCGCAGCCTATCATCTCGACTTCTTCAAACTCGGGCCGATCGAGCGGCGCCTGTACGAGCTGGCCAAGTTCAATTGCGCCGACGGGGAGGGCTTCGAGGTCGATATGGAGGCGCTGGCGGCGCGCGTTGGCTGTGCAACCGACAAGCGCGGTCTTGAATATTTCAAGAAACACCTGCGCGAGGTCGCCGAGCAGCAATCGCTGCCCGAATATGGGCTGACCCTGGTCGAAGAGAAACAACCGTCGCCAAGGGGAGGGCGCCCGCGGATCCGGACGCTGGTACAGTTTTGCGTCCGGCAGCCACCAAAACTGGCGCTTAGTGAGCCAAGCAATTGATTTGGTGCCCCTGATAGCTTTGGCGCGACCAATGCCCTGATATAGCCGACCTATGTCGGTCGAGCGATGCCGAGCCGCTTCATTTCGCGATAGACGGTTGACCGCCCGATCCCAAGCTGGCGCGCTGCTTCGGCTGGCGACACGCTTGCCGCGATAAGTTTGAGGGCCGCGTTTACCTTGTCGGCGTCAAGCGGCTGACGTCCCGGCCGTTTCCCCTTCGCCCGCGCGGCAGCGATGCCATCGCGAGTCCGTTCGGAAATCAGCCGACGCTCAAAATGCGCGATGGCCCCGAAAACATGGAAGATCAGCTCGCCGGCCGCAGACGACGTGTCGATCTTCTCCTCCAGGCTGAGCAGCGCAATGTCACGCTCGCGCAGCATGTGTACCGTTGTCAGCAATTCGCCCAGCGAGCGACCGAGACGGTCGAGCCGGACGATCGCCAGCGTGTCTCCCTTTCGCGCGTATTCCAGCAGCTCGGCCAGCCCCGGCCGATCCATGCTCTTGCCCGACATCACGTCAGTGTACACTCGGATCGCGCCAGCCTGTTCGAGCCGCAGCCGCTGCCCGGTGACATCCTGATCTCCGGTACTGACGCGGGCATATCCCAAAATACCGGTCATCGATCATGTCTCCCAAACGGTCGTTCTGTGGACGAACGCGCCGGTCCATCGCCAATGTCGCGAAAACCGTCCACAAACTACGTCTCTTTATCCCGCCCCGTCCAGGAACGACAAGTCCGTTTTGGGGACGATATCGGGGGAGGGCGCCTTCGAAAGCGGGCGTCGAAAATCCCTCAAGGGCCAAGTCGGTCCGCGCTGCGCCCGCACCGAGCACACCGCCTTCCCCAAAATGACTTTTCCGTGTGAAAGCACGAATCTTGGCGTGGTTTGCCGCGTCAAAGCACGATTCAGCCAGCTTGGCCGCAATCACGCGGCGGCCGATAACCCCCAATGCGGTTCTTCCAGCTGTCGTCCGCTCGATCGGTTTGCGCGACCGGGAAGAACTGCCCAATCGCCGGGACGACGATTGGTCACCATAAGGGGGGTTCCATGACTGGATAAAGGAAACCCGGCACGAAGGCCGGGCATCCCGATAGGCTCTACTCTAACACCCGTCGCCAAACGGGCATCATCGCTCAGAACGATTCGTTAGATATCCTATCCAGACTTTCGTCGCAAGGATGCGCGCTTCGCGCCACGCTCTTCCTTTGCCCGCATGGCCTCCATCAAAAGGGCTGTACGATGGCGACGATGACGGTTGGAGCAGCCTCGCTCCAGGCGCTGGGTGGGTTTTGTCTGCGCCGCCCGGCACAATCGGGCGCACCGCAACCGAGCGGCAGCCGGATCCTGCGCGGCAGCGTGGAGGCCGGCACCTTCGAAAAGAGCTTTTTCACGCCTCCAGCGCCCGGAGAAACCGACCGTATCCTGCGCGCCGCGCGCAAGGCGCTGGACGCGGGGCGCCGCTTGCGGCGCGATGCCCGCGCCGACGGGCGCCAGCTCACGCCGGTGGAACGCGGGCTCGCCTCGCTCACCAATGCAGCCGTGCGCGTGCTGGAGGAATTGCTGACGCTGGCGCGGCTCAACCGCGGACAGGTGTTCCCGACCTATGATTATCTGGCCCAAGCGACCAGCCTCGGCCGCGTGACCGTCGCCCGCGCGCTGCATGTGCTTGACGATGTCGGCTTCATCGTGCGCCAGCGCCGCTTCAAGCGGGTGGCAGGGCAGGGGCCTGGCCCGCGCTATGAGCAGACGTCGAATGTCTACCGCACCTTCCTGCCGCAGGCGGTGCTCGCCTATCTGCCACGCTGGATGCGGCCGGCCCCCATACCGGTCGATGAAATCCAGCGGCAGGCGGAGCGCATTGAGGAGCACCAGGCGATGCTGTCGCGGCTCGGCTGCCGCGATCTCGCGCTGGAGGTGGCAGGGGGCGCGCTGGGGCAGGCGCTGGCAAAACTGGGAGCAGCGATTGATCGCCGCGAGCGTGAGTTTCAAAATGGTTCGGAAATACTGAACGAATTAATTTGATAATCTGAGCTGACCCCCAGGCCGTGTTGACATAGTGGATCCCCAAACTGGATGATCTCTGATTTATGACAGGATCTATCGTTTATGTAAGTGAGAGTCATATGACTGACTCTAATCGTAGATCCTACGTCGCGTCCGAGGCGCTTTCCAGGGTTCATCGCGCTGGCGGCGTTCATACCGCACAGCAATTAATCCAAAAGGCCATCAGGGATCGAAGGTACTTTGCGTCGTAACATAATAGGGGATCTTTCTACCCATTACGCCAACCCGTACACAAAATTCCTTACACTACCCACCCGAAGAGGTGATCGGTACGGTCACCTCTTCGTAATCGGCGGTGCGAGCACCTAGCAGCGGATCAGGTCGTCGCCGTCTCCTCGGTGTCTTCCGCGCGCTTGGCAGGAATGAGCCCGCCGAGAGCCGATGTCCCGTCGCCGCACTGAATCCGGCCTTGATCGACGCGATCGTGACCCCGTCGATATGTCTTGAGCTTCATGAACAGCCTCATCTGATGATCGGTGACGTGGCGACCAGACGCATCCGGGACCCTTCACTGTCGATGAAAGGCTCGTTAACATGTTCAGCCGCTATCATCAGCTCTACCTCCCCAAAAGGGCGCACCATCGGTGGCGGGGTATCGCGACGGAGGGCGTAGCCCGTAGGCACCATACCCCGCCACCGAGCCTCATCTTGATTGTGGCGCCACTCTCATGCTGATCGTCGCGCTGCACGACGACATTGCATCCATCGACATGGCTTGGTACGGGGCGCTGCGTATCATACTGGGATGCCCTTCGCGACCTAGATGCGCGTAAAGCAGGTGAATGTCATTGACAGGCGTAAGATCACTGCGGCCCGTATTCTGGGCACGCTTACGTTTTCAGATATTAGGTGGCATCCTCCTTGCGGCCGTACTGCCTTATGCAGTGCGGCTGGCGGCTGGTCCCGCGCCTAGTGATGTGGCGCTTCTTAATAATACGCTTTTTGGTACCATTGCCGCCATTGTAATTGGCGGATGGTTAATGCGTAATGTCGCGCCGTATCCGGGTTCAGAAGGGTTGGCCTCAACTTTACCATCCATTGGCGTGGCGTTTGGTGGACTACTCATCATCTTCGTATTTGGTCGGATTTCTTATAATCGCGCCAATCTGTCGGCTGGATTTGTATTGACAGCGATATGGTTTTTTATAATTTCTGTACTTGTTCAGCGCCACCAACAGCTGAGAATTGGTATCGTGCCGCTGGGAGACGTGACGCAAATCCAAGAGATTCCCAATGTTTCCTGGCAGGTCCTTCAATCGTCCGATCAGGATATCAGCAATATCGATGCGATCGCCATCGACCTGCGAGTCGATCTGACGGACGATTGGGATCGTCGATTAGCAGATTATGCCCTGCAGCGGGTGCCGGTTTACCACACAAAGCACCTCATTGAATCCCTGACCGGCCGGGTGGAACTCGAGCATCTGTCCGAGAACAGTTTTGGATCACTGGAGCCTCGACCGGACTATATGATGCTGAAATTCGCGGTCGACTGGATCGCGGCGCTGGTTCTTGGCCTTACTCTTCTGCCCGTTATGCTTTTCATTGCCCTGTTAATCAAAATGACATCCAAAGGACCAGCGCTGTTTCGGCAGCAGCGGATCGGATATCAGGGCAAGCCCTTCACTGTGTATAAGTTTCGCACCATGAAAGTCGCGTTGGACAATGCCGGCGACGCACGGAACTTGGCGATCACCCGCGAAAAGGACGACCGGATCACGACATTAGGCCGGTTCTTGCGCAAATCCCGCCTCGACGAGCTGCCGCAGATTCTCAACGTTCTGAAGGGCGAAATGAGCTGGATCGGCCCGCGCCCGGAAGCGGAAGTCCTGTCGCGCTGGTACGAGCAGGAAATCCCTTTTTACCGCTATCGCCATATCGTGCGGCCCGGGATCGCGGGCTGGGCGCAAGTCTGCCAGGGACATGTTGCTGAAGTCGATGACGTCCGCAGCAAGCTGCACTATGATTTCTACTATATCAAACGCTATTCGCCCTGGATTGATTTGCTGATCGTCATACGCACCGTGCGGACGATGATGACAGGTTACGGTGCACGATAACGTTCGAAAAATCGTGGATCTGTCACGGAATAGGTGGTCATGAATAGCTTCGTTCATCAATTGGCTGATGTTCAATCACCGTCGATCGGCGAGGGCACTCGGGTCTGGCAGTTCTGCGTTATTCTGCCAAAGGCAGTAATTGGGCGGGAATGCAATATATGCGCGCATGTTCTGATTGAGAATGACGTGCGCATTGGCGACAATGTCACCGTTAAGAGCGGGGTGCAGCTCTGGGATGGTATTACGCTTGAAGACAACGTGT
The DNA here is from genome assembly GCF_003985085.1 of Sphingomonas sp. TF3. Classification (NCBI taxonomy): domain Bacteria; kingdom Pseudomonadati; phylum Pseudomonadota; class Alphaproteobacteria; order Sphingomonadales; family Sphingomonadaceae; genus Sphingomonas; species Sphingomonas sp. TF3. The sequence goes on from NZ_RWKS01000034.1 coordinate 8,794, forward strand.
TCGTCGGACCCAACGTCACGTTCACTAACGATCTGAATCCGCGATCAAAGGTCTATCCTGAGCGCTTCGCGCGCACCAGTGTGAGGCGCAACGCCTCTATCGGTGCCAACGCCACGATCCTCCCTGGCGTCGAGATTGGTGAACAAGCCATGATTGGCGCAGGTGCGGTGGTGACGCGCTCCGTGCCAGATTATGCCATCGTAGTCGGTAATCCTGCCACCATCATCGGCTATACCAATACCAACGTGCCGCAACCCGAACGATCGGCCAGTGTCACGGGCGGCGATCCCGTTACAACCAAAAGCATGGTACCTGGCGTGGAGTTGCTCACGCTTCGCATGGCGGCTGACATGCGCGGCAAGCTCGCCGTAGGGCAGGTTGGGGACGGGCTGCCGTTCGTGCCGCAGCGCATGTTCATGGTATATGATGTTCCGAGCCGCGAGACGCGCGGTGAACATGCGCATCGCGAATGCCACCAGCTGCTGATGTGCGTTCATGGGCAGTGCGTGGCGGTCGCGGATGATGGCCGTAAGCGTCAGGAGTTTCTGCTCGACGCCAGTCACAAGGCGCTTTACATGCCGCCGCGTATTTGGGGCACGCAATATCGCTACAGCGAGGACGCGGTGCTCGTTGTACTGGCGTCGCATGCTTATGATCCGGCGGATTATGTGCGCGACTATCGAGAGTTTCTGACCATGGTCGAGGCGGGCACTTGGTGATGCCTATCCCTTTTCTTGATATGCGCGGCATCACAGCCGCGATGCGCGAGGATCTGATCGCGGCCGCGACGCGGGTGATTGATTCAGGCTGGTTCGTACTCGGCGAGGAAGTCGTCCAGTTCGAGCGTGATTATGCCGTTTATTGCGAGACACAGCGGTGTGTCGGCGTGGCCAATGGTCTGGAAGCGCTGACGCTAGCCTTGCGCGCGCTGGATATTGGCCCTGGTGATGAGGTGATTGTCCCGGCCAACACCTATATCGCCACATGGTTGGCAGTCAGCCATGTCGGTGCGCGTCCAGTGCCAGTGGAGCCGGACGAGGGGACCTACAACATCGATCCCGCGCGTATCGCGGCTGCGATAACGCCGCGCACTCGCGTGATCCTACCCGTCCATCTTTATGGGCAGCCTGCCGATCTCGATCCCATTCGGGATATTGCCCGGCACCATGGCCTTAGTGTGCTCGAAGACGGTGCGCAGGCCCAGGGTGCTCGCTATCAGGGACGACGACTTGGTGCGGAACAGTCACTGGTCGCGTGGAGTTTCTACCCCGGCAAGAATCTCGGCGCTCTGGGGGATGGCGGCGGAATCACCTGCGGCGATGATGCGTTGGCCGACAAGGTGGCGGCATTGCGCAACTACGGCTCAAAGGTGAAATATCACAATGAGGTAATCGGCTATAACAGCCGCTTGGACGAGATTCATGCCGCGTTTCTGCGCGTGAAGCTCGCACGGCTCGATGCCGACAATGCGCGGCGTCGTGATATTGCCGCCCACTACACGGCCGGGCTTGCCGCAACGGGCCTGACTTTGCCATTTGTGCCGAACTGGGCCGACCCGGTGTGGCATCTGTATGTTGTGCGCCATCCTGACCGTGCCGCGTTCGTTGAACGACTGAGCGGGGAGGGGATCGGCACGGTGATCCATTATCCGATCCCGCCGCATCTCCAGCCTGCCTACGCCGATCTGGGGTATGGTGATGGCGATTTGCCGATCAGCGAGGCAATCCATCGTGAGGTCGTCAGCCTACCGATCGGCCCGACCATGTCGGACGAGCAGGTCGAGGGTGTGATCGCCGCAGTTAATCGCCTGGCCTGATCAAGTCCTGTGTCGCTGATCCGAACAAGTGCCCTGAACGGGGTCGCCGTGGTTGTGCGGACTGCAACGGCAATGGGGCTGAACAAGGTGTTGGCGGTGCTTGTCGGGCCGGCAGGATATGCGCTGATCGGGCAGTTCCAGAACCTGCTGACGGTGGTGATTACCTTTGCCACGGGCGCAGTGAACACCGGCGTCACCAAGGCGACGGCGGAATATCACGACGATCCTGAGCGTCGCCGACGCCTTTGGCGCACTTCGGCAACTACGGTGCTGCTGGCATCTTGCTTGGTTGCGCTGGTAACGGCGGCGTTCAGTCGGCAGTTGGCCGCGTCCTTTCTGGGCGACGTGCGCTACGCGACCGTGCTGATATGGGTGGCGATAAGTATCGTTCCGATCAGCTTCAACGCGCTGCTGCTAGCCATCCTGAACGGCCTGAAGGATGTGCGTCGATACGTCATCAGTAATATCGCCGGATCGCTGCTGTCGCTTGTTGTAACGGGCGCGCTGGCTTGGTTCTATGGCTTACTCGGTGCGTTGATCGCGCTCAGCGTCAACCAGGGTATCGTGGTCGTTGTGACGTTGCTGCAGGTTCGGCGATGCGACTGGTTCGAGCCGCGCGCCTGGATCGGTGCAATTGACCGTCGTGAGTTACGCGGGCTTGGTGGCTATGTGCTGATGGCTGCCACGACAGCGTTGGTCGGTCCGGCAAGCCAGTTGCTGGTGCGCGATTTGCTCATTAAGCGTTTTGGCATGGCACACGCTGGTTATTGGGACGCGATGTGGCGCATCAGTACCATCTACCTTTCGCTGATCACGACGACCCTTTCGCTCTATTATCTGCCCCGCATCGCCGAATTACGCGATTGGCTTGAGTTGCGGCTCGAGCTTCGCCGCGTGTTGCAGTTGGTTGTTCCGGCAACAGCCTTTCTCTCTGTGATGCTATTTCTCACGCGAGACATTGTGGTCAGCCTGCTGTTTTCCGACAGTTTCGGGCCAATGAAAACATTGTTCGCGTGGCAACTCTCCGGCGATGTGATTAAGATCACCGCTTGGCTGTTCGCGTTTCTTATGATCGGCCGTGGCTTGGTGGTGGCGTTCATCTTGACGGAGATCATGGCAGGGGTGGTTTTCGTGCTGGCCACCATGGTGCTTACGAGCTGGATTGGCTTCCCCGGCGTGGCTGCTGCCCATTTCCTGAACTATGCTGTTTATCTGATCGTGGTTGCGATGCTGACCGTTGGCACGCCTGCGCGCCGTGCCCGGCTGCTGAGGAGATCGCCCCAATGACAGGAACGGTGCCCGCCATGCGGATATTGATACCGATGCTCGGTTTTGGCCGTGCTGGCGGGTACCGAGTGCTCTCTGAACTGGCCAATGTATGGCTTCGTGCCGGGCATGATGTGGCCTTTGCCGTTCCGGCAACAAGCGAGGTGCCCTATTTCCCGACAGAGGCAACGATCCACTGGCTGGACGGTAAGGGGGCACAAGCCTCCAGTGCGATCGGTCATGGTGCGACTGGCGTCGGCAATCTCAAGGCATTGCTGGGCGGGATGCGGCGCCTGCACCACGACTACGATGTAGTGCTGGCGAATCACAGTCTGACTACATGGCCGGTGGTGCTAGGCGGCGTGCCAAAGCGTAAAAGGTTCTACTATATCCAGGCGTACGAGCCTGAATACTACGCGATGGAACGCAAGCCTGCGCTCTGGCTTGCATCGCGTCTCTCCTATGCCTTGCCGTTCCGGCAGATCGCCAATGCCTCCATTTATCGCCATGCGCTGGTGCGGCCGATCGAGATTGTCCCATTTGGTATCGATCTGTCGGTGTTTACGCCGCGTATCCCGCCCGTCCGCCAACCTGGTGATCCGTTGGTGGTCGGCTGTATTGGACGAAGCGAACCGCAAAAAGGCACTGGCTATGTGCTGGAAGCATTTCAGGAGCTTCATGCCAAGGACCCACGCCATCGGCTGCGGATCGCCTATGGCAATTTGCCCGAAGGGTGGAGCCACGAAGCGGCGGAGATCGTCGTGCCGCGCAACGACGTTGAACTGGCGGCTTTTTACCGCTCGCTTGACGTTTTGGTCGCGGCCGGCACCGTGCAGCATGGTGCGCCGCATTATCCCGCACTGGAAGCGCTCGCCAGCGGGGTCGCGCTGGTGACAACGGGATTTGAGCCGGCAACTGCGGACAATGCCTGGCTGGTGCCCAACCGGGACTCGCGTGCGATCGCAGATACACTCGAAACAATCGCCGCGAATCCCGCAGAAGCGGCACACCGGACGGAGCTGGGTTTAGCCGCAGTTGTGCCATTTGCATGGTCGGTCGTGGCGGATCAGGCTCTTGATACCTTTCGCCGGTTTGATGGACATCGAGGTTAAGTGATGACCGATCGCGTCGCTGAACCAGCAACCCATTCTCCGGCTCGCGCTGCGGCGACCGCCGATGTGGTAATCGTCAATTGGAACGCGGGAGATCTGTTGCGGCGCTGTGTGGAATCCGTGCGCGATCATCAGGCTGGGCATGTCAGTAAGGTAGTGGTGGTCGACAATGGTTCTGTCGATGGATCGGACCGCTTGGAGGTGTCTGGCGTGCCGCTGGAGATCGTGCGCACCGGCACCAATCTGGGGTTCGGGGCGGCGTGCAACATCGGTGTGCGGCGCGGACAGGCACCGTATATCCTGTTCCTCAATCCAGACGCTGCGCTGTTGCCGGAGACGTTATCGACGGCCATCGGCTTCATGGAGCGGCCCGAAAATGCCAGGGTTGGGGTTTGTGGTATCAAGCTGATTGAAGATGACGGCACGGTGCAGCGGCATTGTGCAAACTTTCCGACGCCCGGCATGTTTCTGGCTGCAGCGTCAGGATTGACAGCATTGTTGCCCTCGCGTGTTACCACGCTGCACGCGACCGACTTTGACCATCTTTCTAGCAGGCCGGTCGATCATGTTATTGGTGCCTTTTATCTCATCCGACGAGACCTGTTTGAGCAGCTCGGTGGATTTGACGAGCGGTTCTTCGTCTATCTGGAGGACCTTGATCTCTCCGCTCGAGTTCATGCGGCGGGGTACAGCATTTTCTACCTGGCGGAAGCAGTGGCGATGCATCGTGGCGGTGGGACGTCGGACCAAGTGAAACCGCAGCGATTGGCCTATGTGCTCGAAAGTCGCATCGCTTACGCATTCAAGCATTTCGGTAGGGCATCGGCAACAGCAGTGGCGGCGGCGACGCTGTTTGGTGAGCTAGTGCCGCGGTTGGCGCGCGCCGCAGCGCATCGCTCGGGAAGTGAAGCGCGCGATACACTGCGTGGTTTTGTGCTGCTGTGGCACCGCACGGCAAGGCAGATGTTGCGGTGCGCGCCGACACGTGGGAAGCCGGCCGCGTGATCATTGCGCCTCCCTCGCCTAAAATCCTGCCAGTCAATGTGGGCGACGCGACCGAGATCGGCGAACAGATCAGCACACGGCCGCTCGCCGATGGCATCATGGTGCTGGTGTGGGCGCTGCTGGCGCTTGCGGCCGGTCGGCTGCAATTCGGCTACAGCAGCGATTATGTAGAATATCTCCTCTACTATGAATCCATTCCCTACACGCTGTCATTCATGGACACTCGGTTCGAGCCGGGTTTCCACCTTTTGGCATGGGTTTATCGCAATTGGCTTGGCGTCAGTCTGGGCGTGCTGATTTCCAGCATGGCCGCATTCTCACTGGCCGTGAAGTTCTTGCTATTTCGTAAGTATCTCAGCCATCCGCTGCTGGCCGTTTTGATATACGTCGTGCTGTTCTACCCAATTCACGAATATACGCAGTATCGCGCGGCTGTGTCGCTATCGATGGGTTATTGGGCGATCCACTTGCTGCTTACCCGGCGTTACGCATGGGCAGGGTTGCTGTTCGTGCTGGCATTCTGCTTTCACTATTCGAGCATTCTTCTCGCGCTGGTCGGCATAGGAGGGCTGGTTTTCCGCGATCGTCGAATCGTGCCGATCCTGCTTGGTGTGCTGCTGGTCAGTGCCACGGTCCTAGAACGTTTTCGCTTCCTGCTTCAGGACATGCTCGGGGCACTCAACCCGTTGAGCGCCGCCTATCTCGATAACACGACAAAGATCGAAGGCGTTAGCCTTTTGTCGTTCAATAACCTACTGCTGATCGCTGCCTTGGGTTGTTACTTCGTGGCCGGTTACCAATCACGAAGTAGGTATCATGGTCTGTTCCTGACCCTGACTCTAGCAAGTCTTCTGCCAATTGCCCTGTTGCCGGAAGCGCCGGTGATCGCACAGCGTAGTAAGGAGGTGCTGTTTCTTGCCGTGATCTTCCTGGCATGTCGCAGCCGGCTGGGATGGCGTGATCTGCCGGGCTTCGGCTTTGTTGTGTTGTTGACCGCGTTGCTCGGTTATCTGTGGGTCGCTGGCGGTATCATCTTTACATGACCTTAAGGCATGAACCCGCTGCTTCTCGCAGCCCGCCCATGCGGGTGCTGGCCCTCGCCAAATACGGCACTCGCGCGGCGAGTACGCGCCAGCGGATGCTGCAATATGAGCCCTTTCTGGCGCGTCATGGCGTCGATCTGAACCTGCGGCCACTGTTGGACAACAACTATCTCGATGCGCTGATGAGCGGCCAGCCCAAGTCGCGTACCGGCGTTGCACGTTCCTATATTCGGCGCCTGGGAGATCTGCTCACGGTCGGCCACTATGATACCGTGTGGGTGCAGTATGACCTGCTTCCTTATCTGCCGCTGCTGGATGGGCTGTTGCCCGTCTTGTCGCGCACGCCCGTTGTATACGATCTCGATGATGCGGTTTTCCACATGTACGATGCGCATCGCTCGGCCATCGTGCGGCGTCTGCTTGGCGGAAAGCTGAAGCCATTGATGCGGCGTGCCGCCGTTTGCCTGTGTGGCAACGCCTATCTGCAAGATTATGTCACGGCCGCAGGTGGGCGGGGCATCGTGGTGCCGACCGTGGTCGACACCGATCACTTTTGTCCAGTCACCGTTCGGGCGAGCAATCAGCCGTTCACCGTTGGCTGGATCGGCTCGCCTTCTACGTGGCGTTATGTCGAGCCGCTTCTCCCAACGTTACTTCCAGCCTTGGCGCAGATGGGTGCGCGCTTTCTGGTCGTTGGTGCCGGTGTCGCGGCACGAGGGATCGCGGGGGTAGACGTTGTAGACTGGACGCAGGAAGGCGAGGTGCCCGCAATCCAATCAATGGACGTGGGACTGATGCCTGTGCCGGATGATCGCTGGGAACGCGGCAAGTGCGGCTACAAGCTCATTCAATATATGGCCTGTGGCTTGCCGGTCATAGCATCTCCGGTCGGTGTCAACGCGACCTTGGTGACATCTGACGAGGGTTTTGCCGCACACAATCTCGCGGACTGGATCACCGCGCTTCAGACGCTGTCGCGGAACCCAAGCATGCGTGCGCGCATGGGTGCCAACGGCCGGGCTAAAGTCGTGGCGCATTATTCGCTCGCGTCACAGGAACCCGTGGTTCTGAACGCGCTGCACGCAGCTGCAGAGCGGACGACGTGATGACCAGCGCGGAGCGGTGCTGGACCCGGCGCGGGGTCGTGGCCGGCTTAACCGCAATCGGTGGCATCATGCCAGCTATGGGAGCGTGCAGCACGCCCACGGGAAGTGTTTCCGTTCCTGACTTTCGCGTATCAGGTGACCGGGACGATACGGCTGCGGCGCAACGCGCCATCGCGACCGGCCGTCCGGTGCACTTTCCGGCAGGCCGCGGCTCGGATCGGGACGGGGCATATTTGCTGCGGGAATTGGCGCTTCGTTCAGGTACGCGCCTATCGGGGGATGGTGCCACATCGGTGTTGCGAGTAGCCGATGCACGAACCCGTACCGCTATCGTGGCGATGAGCGACACCGTGCAACAGCCACTGACCGATATCATAATTCGGGATCTGCGAGTCGAAGGCCGGGTCAAGCAAACCGGATTCGTCGAGCACTGGAATCTTATCTGGCTGTCGGGTGTGGCGGGCGTACGTATCGACCGGGTTGAGATTGCCGGTTTCACCAGCGACGGGCTGTTCTTGGGTGCCGAGAAGCAGCGGGTGACACGCGAGCCGCGCATCATCCGTGACGTGATCGTGAGCGACTGTCTCTTTGACGGCGTAAATAACGACAATCGCAATGCCATTTCGGTGACAGGCGGCAGCGACATCACGATCCAGCGCTGTCGCTTTCTCCGGTGTACTCGACCAAACATGCCGGGACCTATCGATTTCGAACCCGAACCTTACCGCTTCTATCGCCTGGAGCGGTTGCGCGTACTTGATTGTGACTTCCAGGATTGTGGTGGCAATTATGGACAGGTTGCTATCATGGTGCCCGATGTGGTCGCACCACCGCATGACGTCCTGATCGCCGACAACCGGTTTCGCGGCTATCGCGGCACAGGCGGGGATGTGACAATCTCGATCAATCGCCCGCCCGATGACACCATGGCATACATGCAGTGCGTGATCGAACGCAATATCGGCGAAGGCGGCTATGGTGGCTTTCACATTTTCTCGGGTAAGGGCATCACGATCCGCCAAAATAGCTGGACGGGCTACAGCAGTCGTAGTTTCCTGGGTTTTGCCATGCCGTCAGGCGGCGTGATGGACGCCAGCGTGGCGGATCAGTTCAGCGGATGCGGGTGGCGCGAGGGCATCGCGCTGGCGCTCTACAAGGGCGATAATGTTCGTGTGGAGGGAAGCCGGTTCACACGCAGTGGCAACGGCCGTCCCGGCTCCGCTCCGATCTTTCTTGGACCGGGTCGGATCCGGCGTCTGGCGCTCGTCGGCAACGACCTGCGCAACAACGAAACGGCACGCGGGCTGGTGACGGTGGAACGCTGCACTGATTATCTCGCTGGCACGACACGGATCACCGATAATCTGTTGTCATCGAGCCAAAGGCTGCCGCAGCTTTAGGTGTTTGATCCCACGGTTTGATGGTGTGATCCTTTCGTTGGAATGGAGGGAAGCGCTATGGCCCAGGTTCGTCATGGGGTAGTTTCAGGAATTCCGTGTACCGATTGGCGTAATGGGTAGAAAGATCCCCTATTATTATCGATCTTGCGCGCAACATGATCGAACTGTGCGGCTTTTCTGTAAAATCGCCGGAAACGCCCGACGGCGACATCGAAATCGAAGTGGTTGGGATGCGGCCCGGTGAAAAACTCTATGAAGAACTGCTGATCGGCGACGATCCCCAGCCGACGCCCCACCCGCGTATCATGATGGCGGCCGAACACAGATTGCCTTGAGATCGCCTGCGCGGTGATCTCTGTCGGCTGAAACATTTGATCGCGACCGGCCAGGTCGAGCCTGCACGCACCCTGTTGCAGGAATTGGTGGCGGAGTTTACGCCTGCCAGCACGATCGTCGATTGGGTTACTTTGCAGAAAAAAGTGGTCGGGGTGGCGTGATCCGTCCAGAGGATGGTGCGTGATTTTAGCTGCTAAATCCTCTCCAATAAAGAGATTAGCGAGGGTGTTACCGATGTCTGCCACGTCCCAAGGGCGATTACCGAAGTCGATCCCGTTGCCGAGCGTGCCTTTTGCGCTTTTGGCGGTGTTGCTGGCCGCGCTATGGATGGCGGGTGGTGCATCGCGCCCAGACGTGCTCGGGCAGGTGGTCGTGCGCTGTGTCGCCTGGCTGGCGGTGATCATCCTGCTATTAATGGGGCCGCGCTTGCCTCGCGTGCGGACGGATCCAGTCGCATTGCTGTTGCTCTTTACCATTGCGTTGCCAACCATCCAGCTCGTGCCGCTACCTCCAGAACTATGGCAACGGCTTCCGGGGCGCGACGTGTTTATCCAAGCCGCGACGCTGAGCGGACAGGCGCAGCCGTGGCGGCCATTGTCGATTGTTCCAGGTGCGACGTTGAATGCACTGGCATCGCTGATTGTGCCGGTTGCGACATGGTTGCTGGCGTCGAGCCTGAACGATGACGAACGTAGGCGCTTGCCGGGCATGTTGCTGTGCGTGGTTATTGCGACAATGCTCGTCGGATTGGTGCAATTTTCAGGGATCATTTACGATAATCCCTTCGTCAATGATTCACCTGGGGAAATCAGCGGGACCTTCGCCAATCGAAACCATTTTTCTTTGTTGATGGCCATTGGCTGCTTGTTGGCACCGACTTGGGGGCTGGCGGGCGAACGACTGGCATATTGGCGACTGCCGGCCGTGGTTGGTTTGCTGCTGCTGCTGTTCTTGACTATCCTCGGCAGCGGCTCGCGTGCGGGGTTAGGATTGGGTGTGGTCGCGTTGTTGCTTGGGGTAATTCTATCAGGACACAGAATCCGCAAGGCGTTAGCATTTTATCCGCGCTGGGTTTATCCCACTTTGGTCGCGGCTTTTGCTGTGATCATTATTGCCTTCGTGTCGCTCAGTGTGATGGCCGATCGTGCGGTCTCGATTAATCGCGCTTTCGCGCTAGATGCGGGGCAGGACATGAGGACGCGTGGCCTGCCGACCGTCCTCTCGATGATAAAGACATATTTTCCGTTCGGATCAGGCCTTGGCGGTTTTGACCCGATATTCCGGATACACGAACCCTTTGCGCTGCTGGCACCAACCTATTTCAATCATGCCCATAACGACTATCTGGAGATAGTGCTCGACACCGGACTGCTGGGCGCGGTACTCGTGCTTTCAGCTCTTGTTTGGTGGGGGCGAGCCAGCATGACCGTTTGGACCATCGGCATGGGACGGGCCTACGCACTCCCGCGGCTTGGTTCGGCAACAATTTTTCTTGTCATGATTGCCAGCCTCTTCGACTATCCGGCTCGCGTGCCCCTTATTATGGCGGTCACGGTCATCGCTGGCATATGGTTAAACGCGACGGCGGAAGTCACGACTTTACCGCGCAGGGGTCAGCACCTATAGGCGGGTGACCTGCTCTCTTGATTGGGATTTCCCAGCGATAATGCGTAAATTATGTGCCTCCTTAATCATTGCACTTGCGTTATCGGCATGCGGGGGACGTGAGGTATTACAATCCTCACCGCGGCTTACGGTCGTTGACACCGAAAAGGGGCTTCCCGCGCCGGACCGAGCTGATCTTGTCGTAAACGATCGACCTTCGCTGATTGGACCTTTGGACACCATACAGGTCGATGTATTCAACGTACCAGAATTGAGCCGGGAGATGCAGGTCGATGCGAGCGGCCGTATCGCGATGCCGCTCATCGGAACAGTCGATGCGCGCGGCAAGACGGCAACTGAATTGGCCAATACGCTCGAGGCGGCGCTGCGTGGCCGCTACATTCGCAATCCTGACGTGACCGTCAACATCAAGAGCTCGGTCAGCCAGGTCGTTACGATTGACGGCCAAGTCGTGGAGCCCGGCCTCTATCCCGTGACCAACCAAATGACGTTGGTGCGTGCGATCGCCTCCGCCAAGGGTTTGACGGAATTCGCCAAGATCGACGACGTGGTCATCCTGCGCACGGTGAACGGCAACAAGATGGCGGGCCTTTACAATCTGACCGCGATCCGGCGCGGCGGATATGATGACCCGCCCATCTATGCCAACGACGTGATCGTGGTGGGAGATTCGTCACAGCGCCGCCTGTTCCGCGATCTGATTTCCGTGTCACCACTACTATCTGCCCCGCTCATCGCGCTTGTCAGATAAGGTTAAGAGTTTCATGGATATGATGTCTGCTCAGGCCCACGACGTTGCGCCTATTCCCGGAACAGCACTGGTCGGCCCCCTTGATGCTGGACGGCAACAAGCACCGATCTTGCGGCAATACCTGCGTATCGCGATGCGTTGGCGCTATCTGATCATCGGGATAGTCCTAGCGAGCGCGCTTCTCGGGCTCATCGTCACATTGTTGATGACCCCGAAATATACCGCCACTACGATCATCGAAATTTCACGTGAATCTGACAAGGTCACGGATTTTCAAGGCGTGCAGCGCGACGCAACGGTCGCCGATCAAGAATTTTACCAGACGCAGTACGGCTTGCTGCAATCGCGGTCGCTGGCGGAACGCGTTGCCTTACAATTACGGCTGGTCGATGATCCGAAATTTTTCGCTATGTTCGGTGAACCGCGTAACAATACAGCGTTCGACAAGATCAATGGTCACTACCCGGCATCAGGCAGACCGGTTCGCCAGCGTGAAGCCGGTATAATCCTAAAAAAATACCTGAGCGTCGATCCGACCCGGCTATCGCGACTGGTCAGTCTACACTTTGTTAGCCCAGATGCCGCATTTTCGGCCAAGGTGGCCAATGCCTGGGCTGAAAATTTCATCCAAACCAATTTGGAACGCAAAGTCCAGGCGACGTCCTACGGCCGAAACCTCCTTCAAGGGCAATTGTCCGAATATAAACAACGGCTCGATGAATCGCAGCGGCAACTCGTCGCTTATGCCTCGGCGCAACAAATCATCAATTTGCCTGCGCAAAGCGGCTCTGGTGACGGGAAAAGCACGTCGGAGCGCTCGATCGTGGCGGATGACCTGGCCACGCTGAACACCGCGCTCAGCCAGGCAACCGTCGATCGCGTTCAGGCCCAGGCGCGCTTTCAGCAAGTTGGGCGTTCGGGTGCTTCGACCGAGGCGCTGCGCAACCAGGCGATCAACAATCTACGCCAGCATCGCGCCGAGCTTGCCGCTGAGTACCAGCAATTGATGGTCAAGTTCGAGCCAGGGTATCCAGCGGCTAAGGCTATCCAATCCCAGATCGATCAGCTTGACCGCTCGATTTCGCGCGAAGAGAGCCGCATCACCGGATCGCTTGAGGCCGATTATCGCGAAGCGTTGCAGCGCGAGCAACAGCTCCAGGCTAAGGTTGTTCAGCTTAAATCGGGGTATCTCGATCTCCGTCGGCGTTCGATCCAATACAATATCTACCAGCAAGAGGTCGATACCAACCGCGCGCTCTATGACGGCCTGCTGCAGCGCTTCAAGGAAATCGGTGTCGCTGGCGGCGTTGGCGTCAACAACATTTCGATCGTCGATCCGGCGGATGTGCCACAAAAGCCATCGAGCCCGATCCTGTTGTTGAACCTTGCCATTGCCATCCTCGGCGGGTTGGTTGTCGGCACCGCGCTGGCGCTGGCGCTCGAGCAAATCGACGAGGCGATTGCCGATCCGGCTGAGGTCGAGCGCTCACTTGGTCTGCCGCTGTTGGGTTCGGTTCCGCAGGTCCATGGACAAACACCGAAAGAGGCACTCAAGGATCGCAAATCGGATCTGGTCGAAGCTTATCTCGCCGTGCAGACGACCCTTGCGTTCACCACGGAACATGGCGTGCCGCGGTCCTTCATGGTCACCTCCACCAGACCAGCTGAAGGTAAGTCGACAACTGCCCTGGCGCTTGCAACCACTCTCGCACGTGGACAGCGCAAGGTCATTCTGGTCGATGGCGACATGCGTTCGCCATCCGTCCATCAGTTGGGGGACGTTGACCATAACAGGGGCTTGAGCAACTTCCTGACCGGTCAAGATAACATCGCTGCATTGACCTTCGAAATGGGTGAACTCGGATTCACCGCGATGTCGTCAGGCCCGATCCCGCCAAATGCCGCAGAACTCCTTACCGGGAAGCGCTTGCCATTGCTGATCGAACGTTTGCTTGAGACTTTTGATCATGTCGTGATCGATGCACCGCCCGTCATGGGGCTGGCGGACGCGCCTCTAATCGCGAGCCGGGTGGAAGGGGTTATTTTCGTCGTCGAATCGCACGGTATCCGCGCTACCTTGGTCAAGACGGCGCTTAGCCGCCTGGCCAGCGCGCATGCCCGAGTCATTGGCGGAGTGCTGACCAAGTTTGATGTCCGCAAGGCTCATTATGGTTATGGGTATGATTATGGCTACCGCTATGGTCGCACCGAACGCGATGAAAAGATTGCCTGATCGCTATGACGCATCGCATGGAATGGATGCGTCATAGCGCAAAGGCTTGGATAGCACGGTGCGTGCTGGCCGTGATTGCTGCCTTATTAGGGTATTGCAGTGTAACGCATAGTATCGCCGACGTCCTGGTTATAACGGACCCGACACGGGCGCACTTGCTTGACATGGGTGATGGGCAAATTACCGCCGCACTTGCGCAGAAATTGTTTGCGGAGCGACCTAGTCCCGATCAAAATGCTCGCTCCGCCCGGCTGGCACAAGCGGCGCTGCGGCAGGACGCCACGGCAGTGTCGGCGATAGCTACGCTCGGCTTACAAGCCGGTTTGCGCGGTGATACCGCGCAAGCTCGTCGGCTGTTCAGCTATGCACAACACCTTTCGCGACGCGACATTAGCACCCAGCTCTGGGCGATTGAGGATGCTGTGGCGCGGGACGACATCCCCGCCGCGCTCCATCATTACGACATCGCCTTAAGAACGACTCCCGTCTCATCAGACTTGCTTTTCCCAATCCTTGCAGGCGGATTTGAGCAACCGGCGATCCGCACAAATGTCATTCTGACATTGCGTCAGGAGTCCGCGCCGCAGTGGGGGCCAGATTTTATTTCCTACTTGGCAGATACTGGGGGGGAACCACACGCAACCGCTCAATTTTTCGAGGAAATGCGCCAGGCGAGGATGCCATTGCCCGACCGCGCCGTTGCAGGTGCCGTCAATAACTTGAGCAAAGCGGATGCTTTTGAGGACGCCTGGCACTTTTATGAGCAGGTGCGCCGAGGTGCCGATCGCAAGACTTCGCGCGATCCCCATTTCGCTGCACGTCTCGCCACGCCTTCGTTGTTCGATTGGGTTCCCGTTAACGACGGGAAGGTAGCGACATCGCTGGAAAATGGAGCCTTCGACTTCTCCGTGCCGACGGCTACCGGAGGACTACTCCTGCAGCAAATGCAGGTCTTGCCGCCCGGCAGCTATCGCTTTGAGGGGCATGGCAGCGGCATTATGCAAAGTAAAGATTCCCTACCGTATTGGGTTCTTAGCTGCCGTAACGGCCACGAGTTGGGACGTGTGATCGTCGGGAATTCAACCGCAGCCGGGAGCGCATTTGGCGGGGAGTTTAACGTTCCACACGATTGCCCAGTGCAAAATCTATCGTTGTTTGCGCGTCCATCGGACGCGGTGTCAGGAGTTTCAGGCCAAATTGATCAAGCTCAACTACGATCACCTCAGAAGTAAAATTAATAAAACTTTAGAATTTTATGGCAAAATTATATTGTTTTCAATATAAGAAATATGTGAAATTCCCCTTCTTTCTTTAGGCGGCGTGGACAAATTTCAGCCAATATCTGGCGGTGGCGAGATGGAGTGTTCCGAGGAAGCTGTTGGCCAGTTGGTCATATCGGATGGGGATGGCGCGGTTGATCTTGAGCTGTCCGAACACGCGCTCGATGCGATTGCGCTGCTTGCAGAGCGCCCGATCATGTTCGATTTTCACGCGGCGGTGACCGCCCAGGAATGACCGCCTCGATCTTTCGTTTGTGAGTCGGTCTGCAATATTGACCCCGTTCGGGGCTGATCGGCTTCCAAAATTGCCCCCCTGAACGGGGGCGGTTCACGCCTCACGCTTTGCGGCGGAGGCGCGTGGGAGATGCTGGTCATGGTCGGTTGGCCTCCAAAGTGTTAAAGTGTTGCCTCGACAACCTCACTTTAGATACCTGCTGGCCGGCCGTGGCTTGCCCTGATGAAGACAAGGGG
>NZ_RWKS01000035.1:0-23328 GCF_003985085.1 Sphingomonas sp. TF3
TAGGCCGCCTCGCTCAGATCCTGGTCGTCGTCCTGGTCTCCGGCGCGATCGTCGGGCTCGAGATCGGTATCAACGTCGCCGATGTCGGTATCCTCGTCCTCGGCGGGATCGTTCCCGTCATCGCCATCGACGAAGCTGGAGCGCAGCGCCGTCTTGGCCGGTTTCTCGACAGCGTCGAACCGCATCGCGTCGGGCAACCAGGCGGTTGCCTTCTCGCGGATCTCGGCCTCGACGATGCCCTGGCCGTTGCACAGCGACGCGCACGTTGCGGCAAGGTCGCCCTTCTTGGCGTCCTTGTAGCGGCCGCGCAGGATCGGCCCGCCAATCTCCTCGAGCGCATCGAGCATGATGCCCTTCTTCACCCGGCCGAAGAAGTTTTCGGCGGTGGGCCGCCACCAATGTGCAACCTGGATGTCGAGCGTGCGACCGAGATGGTCGTGGAAGGCGTTTTGGCGGTAGCCCTCGGCGACGTTGAGGGTCGGCTCCAGCGTGCGCGCGATCGAGAAGGCGACCCAGGCGCCCCGGGCCTCGTCGTCGAGCGCCCGGAAGGCGTCAAAGCGCTCGGTCATCGTCGTGTGACCCGCCCAGCTCGTGTCGAGCCGCTGGCGCTGATCGTCGATGGTCTGCGACGCCATGGAGCCTTCGTCCCGGAACCCGAAGATCGGGAAGCCCGCGGCGCTCGACTTCAGCGTCGAGTGGTTGGGAACATGGTGCTGCTCGAACACCACGTTCTGCGCCATCAGGAAGATGGTCAGGTCGAGCGCCATCGCCGGATCGCTGGCGATGTGGGCGACGAGGATCTGGCGGCGCTGGGTTGCCAGTTCATCGATCAACGTAGCGCTGAGCTTCGAACCCTGCTCGGCGTCGCCAGCGGCGCCTTCGCCGGTTTCTCCGCCCGTCGTCCTGGGCGGGGCGTTGGGATCCACGACCGGCTTCTCGCTAAACAGGCGGGTGTGAACGCGGGGTTCGCCATCACCGCCGATATAGATGAACGTCCCGATCTGCGCCTTCAGCGCCGGATCAATCTCGTGACGGGCGTCGTCGATCGTTTCCAGCTCGCGCTCGATCGCGTCGATGCGGTCGTTCGCCATCTGGGCCTCGGGGGTGCCATCGGCCAGCACGGATTCGAGCTGCTCGACAAGCTGGTCGTTCTCGGCCGACAGCGTTTCCACGCGCGTCTGTTCGTCCTCGGTGAGGGCGCGGGCAGGGGCGTGAAACTCGTGAAGCTGGCGCTCGAGGTCGTAGGGAACGTGGGTTGCCGCGATCGGCGTCACGAACGCGAGACCCTCGGACTGCGCGAGTTCGGCCGCGGCCGCCTCGAGCTTCTTGGCTGCGAGCGTCTCGATCAGGTCGACGTCGATCCAGTTCTCGTCGCCTTCCGTGGCGAACAGGTCGCCTTCGATGCGACCGCCTGCGGCGAGATAGGCATCGCGACCGACGAACCGGGCCTTGGCATCGTTCGCCTTGACGGTGCCGTTGAGGATAGCGCGACGGATATTATCAGGCGTGTCCCCATAGTAGGACGTGCTCATCTGCGCGAACACCCGGGCCTGGCGGTCGATGTCGCTGGTGACGGCGTAAGCCTGGGCGACGCCGAGGGTAATTTCGCCGGCGGCAAGCGCCTCGAAGACGCAAGGCGCCAGCTCGGCGAGGCGCACGCGCTGTTCGACGAAGCGGGTCGTCACGCCCTGACGCTTGGCGACGTCCTCGGCGGTCATCCCCTTCTGGATCAGGAAATTGAACGCCGTGCATTCATCGGCCGGGTTCATCGGTACTCGCTGGAAGTTTTCGGCGAGGCTCGCCTCGATCGCATTGTCATCGTCGGTGAGGACCAGGACGGGCACGGTATGATCGACGGGGAGGGTGCCCTGCTCGATCAGAAGCTGAAGAGCGCGCAGGCGACGTCCGCCCGCCTTCACGGTGAAATGGCCCGCCTTCTTGAGCGGCGTGACGATCAGGTTCTGCAACAGGCCCTGGGCGGCGATGTTGGCGGCAAGGGTATCGATGCCGGCTTCACGGTTGGTTTTGCGGACATTGTCTTTCGACAGCGAGAGGTTCTTGACCTTCACGGACTGGATCATCGGTCTTCTCCATCTGGAATATGCGTAGCCGTCAGACGGTCACGCGAGCCTGCTCATCAGACCCACAAAGCCGAAGGCTCCCTCCCCTCCCTTTGGCGGGCGGAGAGAGAGCCCTTGATCGGTCAGGCTGTGATGCGGTCGATCACGGCGACGGCGGTCGCGACGGGAACGAAAAGGCGGGTCTTGTGCTGGATGATCTCGGTGAAGCACCCGGCCGCCTTCAGCTCGGCAAGGCGCGTGTGCGGCCAATCGAGCAGTTCGAGGCGCTGCTGACCGGCGACCATGCTGCGCTTCAGCCGGTACGCGCCGACGCTTGAAATCTCGCCCGTCGTCATGACGTGCTTGGCCGTCTCTTCACCCGACACCGTGATCGTCGCGGCGATCCCGAGGGCGTCCGCAAGTTTCAAGACAAGCGGCGCGGGGACGATGCGACCGAGGAAGGACTGCCCGTCCTCGGTGTTCAGGCGCCAAACCTGGACGTGATCGTCGGGCAGCCGGTCCCAAACGGGAAGGAGAAGCCCGGTGACGAGGTAGAGCATGCTGGTGCGAATCTTGCCCTGCATCTCCTCGACCTCGGCTTGCCACAATGCCGAGAATTCCTCCTCGGTCGTCTCCTCCCACATCGTTTCGAGGAGAAGATCCTGGCGCATCCGCTCGGTGCGGGTCGGGCGGACCAGCTCGTAGCGGCGCACGATATCGCCATCGTCGTCGGTCAGCGAATAGGTGCTGCACCGGATCGCGGCCTTGCCCGACTTGCGATTGACGATCGGGCGCGAGTCGTCGCCGAGCATCCGCAACGCGCGATCGAGTTGGACCGGCTTGTAGCGCTCCTCGGTTTCGAGCCGGAGGATCTCGGTCTCGGCGCCGCTGGTCTGGTCGCGCCGGATGATGGTGCGATCGAGGATGGTGATGCGCTCGGCATTGATGCTCTCGACGCCAAGATCGAGCGTGCCTGCTTCCCGGGCCGCTTCGATGCGGGCCTCGATCAGGCCGAGATACTCGTCAAAGATCGCGTTCTGGAGCGCGATGCGAAGCGCGAGTATCCGGTTGAGCCAGCGCTGGATGGGCGGCAGATCTTCCTTGAGGCCGCCTCCTTCGCCTTCCAGCTCGAGGCCAGTAAGCTTTTGGAACTGGTCGAGCGTGGTCGAGCGCAGCTTGCCGTCGGCGAGCAGGCGGAACCAGGTTTCCAGCGACTCCTTGGCGTAATCGCTTTCCAGATTGTCGCGCGGATCGAACAGGCCCTGTCCGCCCGTCTGGCGCTGGCCGCGGGTGAGCGCGCCCAGGCTGTCGAGACGGCGCGCGATCGTCGAGATGAAGCGGCGTTCGCCGCGGCAATCGGTCGACACCGGCCGGAACAGCGGCGCGGTCGCCTGATGCGTCCGGTGCGTGCGGCCTAGGCCCTGGATGGCGGCGTCGGCGCGCCAACCCGGCTCAAGGAGATAGTGGTTGCGCCGCGACTGGTTCTCGGCCGTGAGGCTCGCATGGTAGCTGCGGCCGGTGCCGCCGGCATCGGAGAAGATCAGGATCTTCTTGGCGCCGCGCATGAAGGCGTCGGTTTCGGCAAGGTTGGTGCGGGGCGAACGGCTTTCGACGCGCTGACGGCCGTGCGCGTCCATGATGACGCGCCGGCTGCGCCCGGTCACCTCGGCCACGGCGTCCGTGCCGAAATGCCCGATGATATGATCGAGGGCAGAACCGACGACGGGCAGGGCACAGAGCTGCTCGAGCAGATTGTCGCGCATCTCCAGCGCCTCCTGGCTGAACACGGGACGGCCGTCCTCGTCCGACATCGGCTCGGAGCGCGTCTTGCCGGTATCATCCACAAAGGTCTTCATCTGTCGCACCGGGAAGGCGGCCGTCAGATAGGACATGACGAACTCACGCGGCGAAAGCTCGATGTCGAGACTGGCACGCTCTTCGACGCTGAGTGCGGCGAGTGCCCGGTTGAGCATCGCCTCGGACGTGGAGACGAGCTGGATGACGACGCTCTCGCCGCGCGCCAGGTCGGCGTGCATCGCCGGGATAAGCGAGGTCAGCTTCATGCCGATCAGAAGCTGACAGAAGAAGCGCTGTTTGGTGGACTCGAAGATCGACAGTGCGGCCGCCTTGGCGCCGCTATTATAGGTGTCGTTGGAGAAGCTGTCCGTGACGCGGGTGGCGTCGAGCGCGGCGCGCAAATTGGCATGAATGATCGCCCATGCGTCCGCATAAGCGTCATAGACCTCGATCTGGTCGGGGGTGAGGCGGTGTTCGAGGATGTCGTACTCGACACCGGCGAAACTGAGCGCACGGGCGACATAAAGGCCCTGCATCTTCAGATCGCGCGCGATCAGCTCCATTGCCGCGATACCGCCACGGCGCAGGCTGTCGACGAACGTGCGGCGATCGGCAAACGCCGTCCCCGGTCCCCACAGGCCGAGCCGAGTGGCATAGGCCAAATTGTTGACGTCCGACGCGCCGGTCGCGGAGACGTAGAGGACGCGGGCGCGGGGCAGAAGGTTCTGCAGGCGGACGCCCGCGATGCCCTGGTCGGAGCCGTCCTTGGTGCCGAAGCGGCCTTCGCCGCCCGCGACACCGGCCATCTCGTGCGCCTCGTCGAACACGACCATGCCGTCATAATCGTCGGCGACCCATTCGAGGATCTGCTGGAGCCGCGTGCCCTTGTCCCCGCGATTGGAGCGCAGCGTCGCATAGGTCAGGAAGAGGACGCCTTCGACTGCGCCGACGGGTATACCGAGTTTCCACTGGTTGAGATGCTGGATGTCGAGCGCGAGACCGCCGACCGCAGTCCAGTCACGACGCGCATCCTCGAGCAGCGTCTCGGTCTTGGAGATCCAGACATGCTTGCGGCGTCCTCGCAGCCATTGATCGAGAATGATCGCCGCGACCTGACGGCCCTTGCCGGCGCCGGTGCCGTCGCCGAGGAAGAAGCCGGTCCGATAGGGGCGACCTTCCTCATCGGGCGTGAGCGACAGGCCCTCTTCGACGGGCTTGAACAGGCCGGGGATGTCGCGCTCGAAGGCGTCGCCAGCGTAGATCAGTGTTTCGAGCTGAGCGTCTGAGAGCACCTTGCTGTCGACGACCTGCGTCGGGAGCCGAGGGACGTAGGATGGCCGGGGCGCGGTGATCGATCCCATCGCGATCGATTCCACCAGCGCGGTCGGATGCGCGGACGAGCAGGGGATCGCGACGCGGCTCGGCCGATAGGGCAGGTAGACACCGACGGCCTCCCCCGTCGCCACGGGCTCGGCGAAGACGGTGTAAGTGATGTCGACCGCGGCGAGCGACTGCGCGACCTTGGGCGAAGGCGCCGTTAGGCGCGGTTTGTTGGCGAGACCGCCTAGCAGCGATCCACGCGCGGTCGGGCGCGCGAGGTGCGGCACCGACAGCACCCTGACAGGCGCGGTCGGCGCGGTGATGGCCGCGAGAGCCTCGGCGAGCGAGCCGCACCGGATCAGTTCGGCATGATCCCCGGTACCCTTTTCGAGCACCATGATCTTCACGGTCTGGCTAGTGCCATGCTTCGCGTAGGCGTTGCCGGGCAGCTCGAGGTGCAATGTCAAAGCACACCCCTCGATCGCCTTGGACCAGGCGCGGCTCGATGTGTCGACGCGATCAGGGAGGATGGCGGCGCAGCGGCCTCCCGGCGCGAGCCGCATGAGAGCGGCACGAAGGTGGCGGAACGCGGCGAGCGGGTCGGCATGGCGGCCAATGCTGCGCGAGAAGGGCGGGTTGACGAGAACGGCGGTTGGGCTGATCGATCGCGGCAGCAGATCGTGGATCAGCTCACCATCGTGCCGGCTCACCGGGAACCCAGGGAAGGCGGCTTCGAGCATCCCGGCTCGTGCTGGATCGAGCTCGTTGAGGATGAGGCGAGCGCCGATGCGCCGCGCAAAGACAGCAAGAAGGCCGGTGCCGGCAGAGGGCTCCAACACCACATCGGTAGAGGCGATGCGGGCGGCGAGCGTCGCGAGGTAGGCGATCGGCGCGGGTGTGGAGAATTGCTGGAGTGCGATCTGCTCCTCGCTGCGCACCGTGTGCGTCGGGAGACCGGCAACCAGATCCGTCAGTGCCGCTAAGCAGGTGAGGGGGGCCGTAGGCAGGTCGGCTCCCTCAAGGTACAATACTTGAGCGAGTTCGAGCATGTCGTAAGCGTCGCGGAGCGACCAGCGCCCGTCGGCGGACGAGCAGCCATAGGCCGTTTCCATGACCCACAGCAGCGTCTCGCGTGTGAGTGAGCCATTCCTGGCAATGGTGTCCGCTACCGCCCTGGCGGCGGTGATCGACGGTTCGGTAAAATCGAGTTCAAGGGCTGAGGCTGAGGTGCGCATCGAGGTGCTCCGTTCTGTCGCCCGGTGCTCATCACCGGATCAACAGGCCGAAGGCTCCCTCTCCTCTACGTCATGGCCGACCGGCGGCGGCGTCGGTGCGCTGAAGGCGGGCTCTCCAGGCGTCGTTCCAGTCATCGTGATGCTGTGGCAGACGGGGGATGAGCTCGCGACCATTGGCGGTGAGGTGGTCCCGCGCTTTTTCCAGCAGGCGTTCGGCAGCTCGGCCGCGATCGGCATAGACGATCACACGCCGGACCCTCTCCGGGATCGCGACGAATGCCAGGCGCTCGACACCGCCCAACGCCCATGTCGGCGTACCGAACCATTCCATCGCCGAGAGAGCGTCCTCAATCCCTTCGGCGAGACCTAGTTCGTCGGTGGCGGGGGCAAGCCGGATCGCCGCGGAGCCGATCAGTCCAAGCGACACCTTGGGTTTGGGGATGGGCTTGCGCAGCACGTCTTCGGGATCGAGGAAGGTCCGCTGGACGGCCGTCACGCCTATGTCGTTTTCGGCTGCGGCGATCATAGCAGGCATTATCCGTTTAGTCGGACCGGAGCCGAGAATGGTCGCAGGGTTGAAGCGCAGCGCCTTGGAGTACGGAGGAGACAGTCCGCGCGCGAGGAGATATTCCTCCGCGAGCGTGCCGGCGATAGGCACGCTGGCCTTCCACAGCCGCACGGCTAGGGCGCCCATGTCGCGCTTGGACTTTACCTCGGGCATTTCCACCGCGGTGCGGTCATGAAGCTTATTGCGCTCGAGCGCCTTCATCACCTCGACGGGAGTACAACCGGCGAAGCAATGAAAGAGAATGGCGGTGTCGCCCAGGCGGACCGACAAGCTCGGCGAGCTGTCATTATGAGCGGGACAGAGACATTCACCACGGGCGCCGCGCCAGATTCCGCCGAGCTTTTCGACGATGTTCTTTGCCCGGATTTCAGCGTCCAGCGGTAGTCTCGCCATCGAGATCGTCCTGTCGGTCTGATTGCATTCGATCATTGTCGTCTCCGGTCACATTGAACCGAAGATCAATCGGCACCCTCTCCTCTGCGTCAGGGACCGCCGTCTGAAAGCCTAATTTATCTTGGGGGCAAGGACGCCGAACTCCTCGACAATTCGATCAGTCGTGTAGTGAGTGGTTCCGTCACGCTCGTAGGAGCTGTCGCGAAGGCGCCCCGCGATCCGTACCAGATCGCCAACATGCGCTTTCTCCTCGACATATTTGCGCTGGCCATCGCTGAAGATGACAACGCGGTTCCAGTAGCTGTCCTCGATCCACTGGTCGCCTTCACCTCGACGTCGGTAGTTCGCGCATACCGAAATGTTGGTGACCTTCGGCTTGGCGTCGATCTCCCCGATTCGACCGATGATCTCGAACTTCGCGTAATTGATCATATTACCTCCCACAGCGGACCACGCTGCGTGGCGACGGACGGGGCAGCCAGATGCAGTCGGTTCGCTGAGCATTTGGGTCTCGAGGGTATCCAACCCACTGCCTTTCAGCATAACTTTGGAAACCTCGTCGGAGGTATCCCCCTAGATAGGGGGACGCGGACGAAGGGCCGACACTGGCAGCACGCGAATCGATAATGTCCTTCAAGAATCAATCTTAAAAAACGACGCTGCTCGCAGCGGAAGGATTCATGATTCAAAAGATTCTAATTCGTGACCAAAAAGCGATGGTTTCTCAATGTGATACCCCGATTTGCCTGACCGTGTGGGGGAGTTTCGCTGACCGATCGGGGGCTACTACCTGCCCAGATGGGGGGATTACCCTGACCGCTTGGGGCTTTCCTGACCGATTGGGGGCGCCAGCGAGTTTCAGGCTTTCGGGTACCTCCGCAGCTCAGGGGCGAGAAGAGAACGCTGAAAAAAGGCGCTTTGACAGGTGTAGTTGTGGGAAGGTCGCGACTCGCGAGTTTTGCAGGGATTTTCCATGCTCAACGATACACTCGATCCTGACCCCTTGGGGGGGCTGACCCCAGAATGATCCTGACCTGACTTGACGGTTGAGGTCAGGTCAGGCAGCAATGACGCTCCCGACCTCTGATTCTGATCGTGTATGGCATGGAAGCCGCCGATAGCGAAAGTACTGTTGTAGTGGAAGAAGCGAACAACGAGGCGTTGCCTGGTCGTTCGATGCGTGTCGCTGCCGCACTGCGCGCCAAAGGCGGCGATGAGTTCGCCAAACCCGGAAACATAATCGAGGTCAAGTTTGTCAAAGGCGAATCGCTGAGCCTTACGGCATCGCGATTACTGGCCCTCATGATTCTTACAGCTGGCGGCGATGCTTGGGAGGACAAGCCGCACCGAATGCGCAAGGCCGACATTCGCCGTGGGCATAAAGGCAATGAGCGGATCACGGACATGCTTCAGGAGCTGCACCGAACGCTGTTCGCGGTCGATGACCGCTCATGGCGTGGAAAGAAGGCGACTACCCTGTTCTCGCTGATCTCGCGGTCTCGGGAAGAAACTGAGGATGAAGGTGAAGCTGGGTGGATTGAGTGGGAGTTCACGCCAGACGCGCGAAAGCTGATCCAGGCTTCCGAGACCTATGCTGTCCTCAACCGCCAAGCCGTGCTGGGGTTTCGCTCGAACTACGCGCTCAAACTGTATGAGCTGGGCGCGCTTCGCCTCCACCGGCGGCAAGCCACCTGGAAGGGGGACATGAAGGCGTTGCGGGCTGCCCTTGGCATTCCGCCTGAGGTCTACACCGACTTCGCGCAGCTTCGGCGCAAGGTTCTCGAGAAAGCCAAAGCCGAGATCGACCAGCTCGCACATTTCCGGGTCGAGTGGCGGGAGATTAGGCAGGGAAGGACCGTCACAGAGATCGAGTTCCGGTTCGAGCCGAAGGATGCGCCAGCGCTCATCGCAACAGTCGATGAGCTGGAGCGCCATTCCGGAGGACGAAAGCCACGTCGCGATGGAACGGTAGAGACGATGACCATCATACCGGCCATTGCTGCCCAGGCCACGATGCAAGGCGCAGCGAAGGCCAAGGAACTTTCGTTTCCGTCGGGCTCAATCCGGTTCGGAGCCGATGAGCTTGCAGCGATCGCCCGGCGAGAGGGCGGAGGCTGGGATATCGATCTTATAGCGACAGGCTTCAGGCAGCAGATGGGCGATCGGATCGAGAAGGTTCGAGGGCCGAAGCTGTTGAAAGCCTGGACCGGCTTTTGCGAGGGATGGGTTACTCGACGGGGCAGGGCAACGTAAGAAATTGCACACGTGCAATTTGTCGCTCCCCCACCGAGTCAGGATAGCGACCGCCTACCACCCAAAACCGCCATCTTCGACCCATCAGCTTTCGAAATTTCCGATTTAATTGACAAAAAAGCGCAAGTCGGTGCACCATGCCCCAAATTTCAAAAGGTGGGCATGTGGCATCAGCGTTGGATATCGAAGGTGCACAGGATCTTGTGTCGGTGGCAACGCTCGCCGCCCGCACCTCATCGGTGCTCGAAAAGCTGAGAGACTCGGCACGTAGCGCGCGCGCCGACGATCGCCGCGAACCCACATTCACGATCAGCAAGGCTGCCGAACTGGTCGGCCGCACGGCCGCCGCGATTCGGGATGCTGAGAAGGACGGCCGACTTCCGGAGCCGGCCCGCGGCGAAAACAATCGGCGAGAGCGATACACGCTCGCGCAGATCAACGACATGCGCGGGGTGTTTGGCACTCGCCCCTATCGGAGCGCCGACGATCCCTGCTGCGTCGTGGCAGTTCAAAATTTCAAGGGCGGGGTCGGAAAGTCGACCATCGCAGTCCACTTAGCGCAGTATCTGGCAATCCAGGGCTATCGAGTCGCATTGATTGATTGCGATAGCCAGGCATCGGCAACGACGCTCTTCGGCTACGTCCCCGATCTTGATCTTACGGAGGATGATACGCTCTACCCCTTCCTGCGGGAGGAGGAGCGGACTTCGCTGGATTACGCGCTCCGCAAAACGCATTTCGACGGCCTTGAGCTCATCCCGGCCAACCTGCGGCTGTTCAACTCTGAGTACGAGCTGGCCGCACGAATGGCACGCGGCAGCGGTGAGCTTCTCGATCGGCTGAGGGTTGGCATCGACAGTATCTCCGACCGGTTCGATGTGATCGTGATGGACCCGCCACCTGCGCTCGGCGCTATCTCGTTATCGGTGCTTCGCGCAGCTAACGCGCTGATCGTGCCAGTGCCGCCGACAGTGATGGATTTCTCGTCGACAGCGGCGTTTCTGTCGATGCTCGATGAGACGATCGAACAGTTGACGGAACGCGGTCTTGCCCCCGACCTGCAGTTCCTTCGGTTCGTCGCGTCCAAGGTCGACGAAAACAAGTCGATGCAGAAGGAGCTGCTGAACCTTATGCGTACCCTCTTCGGGCACGCGATGATCCGGACGCCCCTGAAAGACTCGGCCGAGATCGACAATGCGACGGCGAGATTGATGACGGTCTACGAGTTGGATGGACCAGCCACGAGCTCGCAAGTGCGCAACCGCTGCCTCGCTTATCTCGACGGTGTAAATCAGGAAATCGAAGTCGACGTGCGCTCGATGTGGCCTAGCCATCGTGCCCGTCTGCGCCAGGAGGCACTGGCGTGAATATGCGAAATTGCACGCGTGCAATTTCCAAAAACAGGAGGGCCACATGAGTGGAAAGAACAGCGGATTTGCAGCCGATTTAGCGGCTGGAATCGACCTCACCAGCGAGGTCGCACCCCGTCGTAGCGGGATTGCGACAAACGTCCTCACGGGGCGGACCAATCGCATCGCGGAGCTTGCATCCGGTGCCGTCGTTACGCGCATCCAGGAACTTGTCGATCCCGCACGGTGTCGGATGTGGTCGGGGCATAACCGCGAATATGGCTTGTTAAACGAGCAGCGCTGTGGGGACTTGATCGAGAGCATCAAGGCGCAAGGCCGGCAGGAGATGCCAGCCATCGTCCGTCGCGTTTCAGGCGATCCCGATTTCGACTTCGAGGTGATCTGCGGAGCACGCCGTCATTGGACGATCAGTTGGCTACGATCGCACAATTACCCGGACTTTAAGTTTCTCGTCGACATCCGGGAAATCGGTGACGAAGAGGCGTTTCGGCTCGCAGACATTGAGAATCGAGCGCGCGACGACCTAACCGATCTCGAGCGCGCCCGCGATTACCTCAGGGCACTCGATGCCTATTATGATGGCCGTCAGAAAACGATGGCTGAGCGGATTAACGTCAGCGAAAGCTGGCTGACGCGGTATCTTGATCTGGCTCGGCTGCCCGAACCTTTGATGGCAGCATTTCCCGAACCGCAATCGCTCACAATCCGAAATGTCATTGCGTTGAAGCCACTCCTCAAACCAGAGGACAAGCGAGCGCGTGTGTTCAACGAGGCCGCGGCGCTTGGCAAGCAGCAAGCCGATGAAGGCAGGCCGATGCCTGTGCTGGATGTCATCCGCGCACTGACCACGGCCGCAGCCTCCCCCAAGAAGTCAGGTCCCCCCAAAAGGTCAGGATCGCCCCAGACCATCTCGTCGTCTGCCGGGAAGGCGGTGCTCCGGATCGAGGGTGCTGATCGCAAAGGCGTCCGCCTGACGCTGCTGCACAAAAGCGGTGCCTCACGTGAGGATGCCGAGAAAGCGATGAGGGAGGTGCTCGATCATCATTGGGCGTAGAGCCTCGCTTGCAGGCTGGTACGATTCCACTAGGCCAAGCGGAGACTTCGTCTCACGCCTGATCGTCAATCGATAAAGCCGCGTCGTCCGCGAGCTTGAGCACGCCTAATTTCACGAGCACCTCATCCAGCGCCGCCATCTCGTGGTCGAATGCTGTCAGCGCGGGCTCAAGGTCTTTTAATTGTCGAGCCGCAGAGCGGGGTCGTCCCACCGGCCGCGCAACGAACCCGAAGGAAACCGCGAGATCCGGCGCCATGTATGTTCGCCAGGCCCTACGACCACTAACCTCGGTCAGCAGTTCGAGGTCCGCGGCTCGCATGAGCAGCTTGCCGGCTCCAGACAGGGTCACACCCAATTTCTGCGCGATCAGGCGCGGGCTGACAACGGGGGCGAACTGGACCAGCGCTAGGAGCTCGAGAAGCTTCCCTGGGCGATGGGCATCGCAGACGGCCACTGCCGCTCGCAACCGATGATCTTCGAGCGCCTGGAGCCGCTGGAGCCCCTCTTCGGCTCGATCGGCGAGTGCACGGAGGTTTCGTACGATGATGGCATGACTTTCGCTGGGCGCGAGGCGGAACGCCTTGTCCGCGATGGTCAGGCATGGGAGCATTGCATGGGTGATGTTCATGGATCGCAGCAGGGAGGGGATCGTGAGCCAGGGCGTAATGGTAGTGTCCGCCCTTGCATGACGGGCGGCGACCTCGAGTGCGCGAAGCAAAGCCGGGCGCCGGTTCCAGTCTTCGGCTACATCAGTCGGTATCGCAGCTACATCCCGCCAATAATGTGCTTCCCGTTGCCTCAGCCGCCCTTGCCATGCCTGAAGAGTGCCCGGATCATCTACGTGGGTCGGCATTGCGGGCCGACCGGGCAATTTGACCCCACTTTCCCGGCTAAAAATATCGATTTCGTCGATTTCTGCGGATTGACCCCTGAGCGCGGTGGTATAGCCGGTCCACGAAGCTCGTAGAGACCACGGCGCGGCGGCAGGACTGACGGAAACACGGGCATCGAGGCGGCTGATCGATGCCGCCGCCCGCTCAAGAGCGGAGACTAGTTTGGACGTCCAAACGGGCTCCGAAAGATCAGGTATCGGGCGTGTCATCCGCTAAACATATCTCGAAGTTGTTACTTCAGTCTACCACGACGATGCTTCTAATAACCGAACATGCGATAATTGCAGTTATCACATAAGCGGAATTGACCCTCTTGATAAGGTACGCTATACGGCGGCGGTGGAAACGAGCGCGACCGATCCGATCGATGCCCCTGGAAACGGCCGGTTTCCCGTTCCGGCGCCAGCGGACGCGCGCGTCACCGTCGCGACGATGCCGGAGATCGCCTGGACGGCGACCCAGATGCAGGCAGGCGCGCGCATCGTCATCAACGAGGCATTGATTGCCGCATTTCAGGCGGCGAGTTCGCCGCATTCGATCCGGGCGCTGAAGAATGACCTTGAAGCTTTCGATGCCTGGTGCCGGCGGACGAGCCGGATAGCCTTGCCGGCGTCCCCGGAGATCGTCGCTGATTATCTCGATGGCCGGGCAGGGCAGGGGGCGAAGCCTGCCTCGCTTGGGCGCTACAAGGCGTCGATCGCCAAGATCCACCAGCTGCTCGACCTGAAGGACCCGACACAGGCCGAGCTGGTCAAACTGCGCCTGCGCGCCATCCGGCGGGAGAAGGGCACCGCCCAGGCCCAGGCGCGGCCACTTCGGTTCAAGGGGCCGGTCCGCGATGTCGAGCGCGACAAGCGCCGAGGGATCAACGTCGCGGCGCTGCTGGAGGCCTGTGATGGCGAGCTGCCCGACCTGCGCGACCGCGCCTTGCTGTCGGTGGCCTATGACACCGGCCTGCGCGCGTCGGAGCTCACCGCCGTCGCCGTCGAGCATATCGTCGAGGCCCTCGATCCCGAAGCGCGGCTTTTGGAAATCCACCGCAGCAAGGGCGATCAGGAAGGGGAGGGGGCGACCGCCTTCCTGTCGCCGCGCTCCGTGAAAGCGATCGCGGCGTGGACCGAGGCGGCCGACATCGCCTCCGGCCCGCTGTTTCGGCGCGTCCAGGTGCGGCGCTACAAAGCCCGCGCTGCGGTGAAGGGCCGGCGGATCGACAGTATCTCGAGCCGCGAGCGTTGGGATTTGCGCAAGACGCTCTCGAAGCCTGCGGTGCCGGCCCGGGTCGAATATGACGTCGGTTCAGCAGCATTGCACCCCGGCTCGATCGGGCCGATCTTTCGCTCGATCATCCAGCGGGCATTCGACCGCGGCGCGCTTGGGGACCTGACGGCCGAGGACCTGGCGCGGCTGCTCAAGGGGATCAGCGCGCACTCGACACGGGTAGGGCTCAACCAGGACCTGTTCGCAGCGGGCGAAGATCTTGCCGGCATCATGGACGCTCTGCGCTGGAAGAGCCCACGCATGCCGCTCGCGTATAATCGAAACCTGGCCGCTGAGGCCGGCGCCGTCGGCCGGCTGATGAGGCGACTCGAATGACGCCGCCGGGCATCATTGCCTGCACCTCGCTGTGGCCCGGCCTCGAAAGAACGGTCGGCTTGCTGTCCGAAACGTTCGACAGTCTCGTGTTCGATCGATACGTCGGTATCGGGGGAGAGCACACCGCGCATGGACGAATTTGATTGGGAATGGCAGCGGCTGCGCGCCGAATCGGACCTCAAAGATCTTGAGGGTGACGCATTCGAAACGCGGTTTCAGTCGGTCGCGAAGTCGCTCTGGAAAGAGGACTTCACGCCCACGATTCCTATGGGCCGTCGCGGCGACCTGAAGTGCGATGGCTTCCGGAGCTCAACCGGGACGGTCTACCAATGCTATGGCCCGCGCTACGGGCAGACGAACGTCGACGACGCTCTCGCGAAAATCGACGAGGATTTTCGTGGAGCGAAGGCACATTGGGGCACGCGGCTCCGAGAGTGGAAGTTCGTCGTCAATCTCTACCGCGACAAGCTGCCCTCGGAACTCGTACGCAAGATCGAGCAGCTCGCCGAGGAACTCGACGTGCCGGCCGGGCCGATCACGCGATTCGATGTCCTGGACCTGATCAAGAGCCTTCCCGCCGAGGACCGCGTGCGGCTTTATGGCCGCGCGCCCCGGGCCACGGACATGGCGCGGATCACCTACGCGAACCTCGGCCGCGCCCTCGCACTGATACGGCGCGCCATCGCCACCGATCCGAACGAGCCGGTGCCGCTTTCCGCCGATCTCGCGACCAAGGTGGCGTTCAATGCGCTGTCCGATGCAACGCGTCACTTCCTGTCGATCGGCCAGACCGGCGTCGCGAAAGTCGAAGAGTATCTCCGCGACCAGCCCGACCCCGAAGAGCCGGAACGCATGGCCCAGGGGTTCAAGGCGCGCTACGCAGAATGCGTCACCTCCGGCCTTGAACCCGATCACACATTCAGGGAAATGGTAATCTTCGCAGGCGGCGGCACGGGCGAAGCGGAGCGCGACACCGCAGCTCTGGCGATCGTGAGCCGCTTTTTCGTGACGTGCCAGATATTTGAGATTCCAGTCGTGAGTGTTGTGTCGTGATTCTTCCAACGAAGAATATCAGTCCGGATCGGGCGCTGCTCACGTTGGCAGGTAAGGTCTTCGACGGCCTTGGCTCACCGCGCACGGTATCGGGCGTCTGGGATGAATTTCGCAAGCAGCAGGAGGCTCGGCCGGTCTCCTACGCCTTCTTCATCCTCGCGATCGATCTGCTTTTCCTCATGAAGCTGGTTTCGCTCGGCGACGACGGGTTGATCCGTCGCCGCGCGGGAGCGCAGTGATGCTGCACCGCCTCGCCGCGGATCGAGACGGTTTCAGGACGCTGACCTTTCGGCCCGGCCTCAACATCATCCTCGCGACGCGCGCCGACGGCGGCGACACAGCCAGCAGCCGCGCCAGCGAGCGGCGCAGCCGCAACGGCGCCGGCAAGTCGAGCACCATCGATCTGATCCACTTCCTTCTCGGCGGCAAAGCCGAGGGTGCCCTCGCGGCGACCGCCGTCGCCGAATGGAATTTTTCGCTCGACGTCGATGTCGGCGCCGAACGGATCGAGGTCACGCGCAGCGTCGCCAATGCCAAGCAGGTCTTCATCCGCTCCGCCAAGACCGGGGTGGATCGCATCCAGAATGCCCAATGGTGCAAACGGCTTGGCGAGGAGTGGTTCGGGCTGCGCGAGAAGCGTGGCAACGGCGACGTCTCGTACCGGCAGCTCGTCAGCTATTTCGCGCGCCGCAAGCGCGATGGTGGGCTCGACAGCCCGATCCGGACCTTCCGCAACCAGTCGACCGCTTCGGCGGAAACCTCGCTCGCACACCTGTTCGGCCTGGACGCCGAATTGGTGCGCCGCCTGCATCAGTCGAAGGCGGCGCTCAAACAGACGAAGGATGCGCAGACCGCGCTGGCGGCCCTGGATAAGGTTGCGGCCGAGGGGGCCAAGCGCGCCGACCTTGAGGCTCAGATCGAAGCGCAGATCGCTTCGGTCAAACTCGGACGCGATCGTCTGGCCGAGCGCATCGAAGCCTTCAATGTGCTACCCGCCTTTCGCGAGCTGGAACGCGAACTCGCGATCCTGAACCAGGACTTCCGCGACCTGTCCGACGGCGACGTGATCGATCAGGAAGCGATCGACGTGAACGTGCGATCCCTGGAAGCCGAGACCTTTACCGAGGCGCCGGACATCGCCCGTCTCTTCGACGAGGCCAGGATCGTGTTCCCGGACCTCGTGACCGATCGCTACGACGAGGTCCACCGCTTCCACGAAAAGTTGCTCGAGAACCGGCAATCCCATCTGCAGAACGAAATCGTGGCGGCGCAGCAGCGGATCGCCAACCGTCAGCCCCGTCGCGAGCTGATCGAAGCGCGCCGCCGCGACATCACGCGATCCTTGCGCGCGAGCGGTCCTGCCGACGAACTGCTGCGGCTGCGCGATGAGCTTTCCGGACGCGAATCCGAACTCAAGCAGCTCGAGGGGCGTCTGCAGGAGGCGCGAAAGCTCGAGGAACGTGCCGAGGCGCTTGAACGTGAGGTGGAGGACGCTGTTCGCGCGCTGCGCCAGGACCGCCGCGAGCGATCGACGATCGTCGACACAGCGAGCCGTACCTTTTCGGAAATCTCGGAACGCCTCTACGAAAAGCCTGGCCAGCTGGCCATTTCGGCGACCGATACGGGCCTGCGTTTCCTGCCGCAGACACCCGCCGATGGCAGCGCCGGCGTGATGAGCATGGAGGTGTTCTGCTTCGACCTCACCCTCGCCGCGCTGGCGAAACGACGCGGCGAAGGCCCAGGCTTCATCATCCACGACAGCCACCTGTTCGAGCCCGTCGACGGGCGCCAGTTCGCCCGCGCCCTGCAAATCGCCGCCGACTTCTCGCAGAGCACAGGCATCCAATATGTGGCCCTTCTCAACTCGGACGAGCTTGTCCGAGCCGAGCGTGAGAGCGGCGCCACCTTCGCCCCCTATGTCCTCGAAACAGAGCTTTCGGACACGCCCGATGGCGGCCTCTTCGGGATTCGCTTCGACTAGGGCGCGGCGCGATGCCGGTCCCTTTCATCGAAGACCAGCTCAGGCGTCCTCGTCATAGTAGAGCGTGTCCAGCATAGCGACGCGATAGTCCCACAACTCGCCGTCGCCCCCTGTAGGATGCGGTGCGTTATACCAGGGCGACGACTGGATCGGCACGATGATCCGATCCCAATAATTCGCCAGCGACAGCGCCGTCGGGGCAAAGTTCAGCGCCTCGGCCAGGTTGCCCTTGTTCTTGCCGTTCGCGCAGACAAATGTGTCGGGACGCTTCATGGCGAGCAGCCGCGTCGCCGGCGGGTAATCCCCGACATGATGGGCGTCGGCATCCGTGAATGCTTTGCGGAAGCGGCGACAATATTCCTCGAAATCCTCGCGGCTGACCGGGTCCTTTCGGGGGATGCAGTCCACCGCATCGCGCAGTTTCTGCGCATCAGCCGCCCTTTCCGGGACTACACGCCGCATTGACCGGCGCATCCCACCGCACTTCGCGATGCTCAGCCCGGACGGGACCGGGGCTCTAGTCGGCCTTGCCGACCGGAACCCCGCAAGCGGGTTTCCGCCCATGCGGGTGACGATCCCCTTGCGGAAGGGACGCTCGCCAGTGCGATCGGGTCGGCTTGCGCCGCCCCCCGGTCAGGACCGACCCGAGCGCGCGTCTCGCAGCACGCGACCGACACCGCCATCGCCACTTCGCGAGCGCCGCCCTCGACGACAGCGCCCTCTCACGATTGCCGGCATTCGCCGGCGGGCCGAGCCGCGACCCGGGTGGCCTACGACCCCCTCGCGGTCGATCGCGGCTCCCCGCAGGCCTTGCCCCGTCTCGCAGGGGTCCGCCGCGCAGATGGCAATCCTGGCGCTGCCCGCGGTGCGCTGATCGTCCCGGGGACTCTTGGCTAGAGGACCGCCCCGATCGGTCCACATTGCCCATTCCAGTCTCTTTTGAGGTGCCGGCGAAGCCACCCCGCCTCGCAGTGCCACCTGCGGCGGCCGCGACCACGTCGCAACCCCCTGCGCGAGCCCGTGTTGCCGCGCCTTCGGCGCGCCTGCCCGCGCCAGCTCGCTCCAGGGGTTCCCCGCGCGGGCTGCGCCCGCGCGGTGCGACGCGGTCCCGGCCGCCGCTCACCAGTGGCACCGGCGGGGAGGCCGCCGGCACCCAAGGAGGCTTAAATGAACAACGTGAACCTGGTCGGCCGTATCGCCAAGGACCCCACGACGCGCACCGCGGGCAACACCAGCATCACCACCATCATCGTCGCGACGGACCGCCCGAAGCTCGATAAGGAGGGCAAGACCTACAAGGATCCGCAGACCGGCTTCACCGCGAAGGAGGTCGAGTTCCACAAGGTCACGACCTTCAACGGCCTCGCCAAGGCGATCGCCGCCAACCGCCAGAAGGGCGACCTGGTCGCCGTCGAGGGGCGGCTCCACTACACGAAGTGGCAGGACAACGGCGTCGACCGCTACGGTTGCGAGATCATCGCGGACCGGGTCGAGTTCTACTGACCAGCGGGGGCGGCGCAAGCCGCCCCTTTTCGCTTGCTCGCGCCCTTGGACACCGACTCCAGACAAGCTGCGCCTGAACCTTCCACCACCTCTAATCGGACGGACCATGCGGCGCATCGGCCCGGGGTTGAAAGGAGAGGGGGACCGGAGCCTTCCGAGGCTGCCAGGTCGAGGAGAGAGTGGCCGGAGAGAAGGTGTTGCGGCGCATCCCGGCCATGCCGGGACCGGGGCTCTAGTCGGCTACGCCAACCGGAACCCCGCAGGCGGGTTTCCGCCCATTCGGGTAACGATCCCTTGCGGGACGATAGCGAGTGACATCCCGCTCGCCGTCTGGCGGCGATCGGTCATCGCGGCCCACTGCCAACCGCATCCGACGACGCCAACGTGGCACCGGCCGCTCGCGCGGCCGGGTCCTCTGGGCAGTCGTCGTACTACACCTCAAACCAATAACTCTCTCTCTGACCTCCTAGTTTGGCATCCGGGGATTCAGCCCGGTCAAGGATGCGCGGTTCCCCCAATTTTCACGCGGCCGACCCTACGGGCCGACCACGAGAAAATCGGCTCCCCCACGCCCCGCTTCGCGGCGTTAACCGGGGTCCGGCGAGCACGAGGCTCGCCGGCTTCCCGGTTAACGTCCCTGACCGACCTGACCACCGAATGCCGGGGGAGGAGCCTCATCAAGAAGATGAGAACATCAACCTTGGAGGCTCAAATGACCACTTTCACGAACTTCGCCGATCTCGCCAGCTTCGTTGCCGACGAGCGCCGCAACGACACCCTGACGCAGACTTACGAGGGTGCTTTCATCGAACACAGCGAGATGGCCAAGCTCAGCGTCGTCGACGCGCCGGAGCAGCTGGACATGCCCGATCCGGAGCAGGTGCGGGCCGCTACCGAGATGATGATGGCGACGATGTTCGACGTGCTGCGCGACACTCGAATGGAGCCCTTCGCGGCAGACCTCGCGTGGGGCTTCGCGAACAGCTTCCACGTCGTTGCGAAGCGCATCGAGGGACGCGAGGACGACGCGGCGAACAAGCTGCGGGAACTCGCCCGCGCCTTCGACCCCAGCGAGATCTACGCAACCGAGCTGGAGGACACCCAGACGCTCTGCCAGACGCTGCAGGGTTGCCGGGAAGCGATGGAGTGCATGCGCGACCACGCCGCCGAGGTGTACCGCGTCGAAACCGGCAAGCCCTTCTCTCCGGTGCGTGGCAGCCGGGTCTCGAGCGGCCTGACCGCCTCGATGATCGACGCGCGGGATTACCTCGCCGCACGCAGCCGGGAACGCCGGGAGCAGTTCGCGCCCGAGGGTCCGGTGGTTGCCTTCTCCGGAGGCCATAAGGACTGGAACGACGCCGACCTGCTCTACAAGGGTCTCGACAAGATCAAGGCGCGCATCCCGGAGATGATCCTGGCGACCACCGCGCAGTCCAAGGGTGCGGACGCCATCGCGCACGCCTGGGCCGCATCGCGGGGCGTGAAGGTCATCAAGTTCATGCTGGACCGCA
Source organism: Sphingomonas sp. TF3 (assembly GCF_003985085.1). Taxonomy (NCBI): domain Bacteria; kingdom Pseudomonadati; phylum Pseudomonadota; class Alphaproteobacteria; order Sphingomonadales; family Sphingomonadaceae; genus Sphingomonas; species Sphingomonas sp. TF3. The sequence continues at coordinate 20,585 of NZ_RWKS01000035.1, forward strand.
GCGCCGGGAACAAGGCAGCCTTCATCCGCAACGAGCGCATCCTCGGGCTGAAGCCGGTCGAAGCCGTCGTCTGCGAGGGCACGGGCATCCAGGCCAACCTCGCGCAGAAGCTGCGTCAGGCCGGGGTGCCGCTGCACGTCGTCCGTCTCGCGCATCAGACCACCGCCAAGCGCGCCTGAGCGCTTCGGGAGAGGCGCCGGCTTCGGCCGGCGTCTCTCCTTCCTTTTCTGTCGTGCCAATGCGGCGCTCCGGGGCATCGAGCCCCATCGTGCCGCGTGGGACTGAGCTGCCGCTCGCATTGAGGATCGCCCGGCTCGCTCGCGTCGCAACAGGCCTTCGCCTGTCGCTCGCTAGGCATCGCCGGCGACCCTTATCTCACCGAACGGAGGTCCGCCGCCATGACGTTCCAGACCGTCCACCAGTCGCTGTCGTTCGACACAATCATCACGAGTCACCCGCACCGCCTCAGCGCCGAAGCGCACATGATCAAGGTGCTGCGCGAATATGGCGACTGGCCGCAGGACGCCGCCGTCGATGCGGCTCGTGCAGGCAAGGCTGCCCTCGTCCGCGACGACGGTGACAGCGAGACCATCGAGATCCGCGACGACGCCCCGGACGCACCAACGATCCAGCGCCGCTGACCCGCCGACGGGCGTGCTCGCTCGCATCGCGGCAAGCCCCATCGGGGTTGCCAGCTCGCTACGCCTCGCACGCCCGCTGGCACCCACGCAGAGCGACGTCCCGGGACAGCAAAGGAGAGGGGGATCGAGGAAGGTGTCGAACCAAGGGAGGTCGAGATGTCCATCGTGTTTCGCGTTGCCACTGCCGCCGATGATCGTGACGGTCCGACCGCCACCATCAATGCCCGCCAGCTCGCCGCCTTCCGCTCCTTGCTTCGCTCGGAGGGAAGCCGGCTCGGCCTCGCGTTGATCGATCCCGAGGATGACGAGGAGCGGCCTCTCGCCTACAGCTTCGAGGCCCGCGTCTGCCCGCTGGCTCTCGCCAGCATGGCGCGCGTCTTCGACTTCGCAACGGATGCGATCGCCGTCCTCGACGAGGCGCAGTTCCGCAACCGGCGCGTCTCCTTTTACCGCAGCCGGCCGGATGGTCCGGTCGCGATGCGACCGTCCATCACGTCCGATCTCGGCGTCGAAATGGACCTCGCTACCGGCAACGCCTACGCCCTGCTGGAAAGCCTCGGGCTGCGACCCGACAGCGTCGGCGAAATGCCCGTGGACGAGCTACGCAAGCGGCTCGAAAACCCCGCTGTCCGACGCCGGATGCGGGAGCAGAACGTCGACCAATACGCCGACCGCCTGGCGCGCCTGATCGCCACCGCGGACACGGATGACAGCTCGCGGTTCGAGTGGGCCTGAGCCTCTCTCTCTCGATACCGCGGAGGGGCGCTGCGCCTGACGGCGTGGCGCCCTTTTTCATGCCAGCGGGGCTTGAGCCTCGGGGCCGTCGACCAGCCCGGCTCGCTCGCTTTCGCACGGCCCCTACGGGCCGCACGGCGCTACGCATCGGCCGGGCCGGAGAGGAAAATATCTCTCACTGACGTCCAATTCTGTCGGGCGTCCGAGACCGCCTCAAGGATCGACGGTCCCCCCAATTTTGCCGCGGCCGCCGCTTCGCTGCGCTCCACGGCAACCACGACAAAATCGGCACCCCCGTCGCCCGCTTCGCGGCCGCCGGCGATGCCGGCGGTCCTTGACCCGATCTCGGACGCCCGACGCCCGCTCCGCTGTCACTCAAGACAGCAGGAGGCTCCCATGCAGATCATCTCGACTTTCATCGCCAACGAGCAGACCGCCTATCTCGCCGCGGTCGCCTGCGCGGAGCGCCGCGCCCTCCACAGCTTCTTCGACCAGCATGTCATCGAGGACGACATCGACGGGTTCATCGCCATCGACGAGGGGGACTACGACGCCCTCCCGATGGGGGTCATCGACCGCGTGGTTCACACGGTCCCAAGCGGCATGTCCGACGAGTTCTGAACGACAGGGAGAGGCGGCAGCGCCTCTCCCTTTTTTTGCTGTCGAGCCACACGGGCATGAGGGGCATCGAGCCCCCATGCCCGTGCCGCGACTGACGTCGCGGCGGACCGGCGTCACGCCGCGAGCCGCTTCTCGACCTCCTCGATCCCGAGCGACTTGATCCGCCCGGCCAGAGCCTCGAGACGCCTGCTCTCCAGCTTCAACAATCCGGTCTTCTCGACCGACTTGATCGCCTCGTCCCGAGCCCGTTTGACGAGCTGCGCCTTCTTGCTCGCAAGACGCCGCTCCTCCTCCCGGAGGGACTCCATTTCCTCTTCAATCGTACGCGCCATGATGGCCTCGCTGTTCATAGCTGATCGGGCTGCGAACCATGCCGTTGTAGCGGTTCGGGACCTGGATCGGAAGAAGGCGATTGCGGGCGGCTCGGCGGTCCCTCCGGGTCCGCCGATCGGGCTCTACTCGCGGGCCTATGGCCCGCTCACGAAGCCGTCGCTTGGCGCCGTCTTCGCCCTCCGGGTAACGATCCCTGCCGTGCCGATCCCGTCGCCTGAGCTCCGGGCTTGATGAGCGCGCTTGGTCTGGCGACCAGGCGCGCCGGACGGGATCACTCCATCCCATAACCGCGGCCGGAATCACGGCCTAGACCCTTCCGCCCACAGGGCGGACGATGCCCAGCCGGACCCCGGAACGACCCCCATGAATGGACGACCGACACGACCGGAGACCAACTGATCAGTCCTAGATAGA
>NZ_RWKS01000036.1:0-21511 GCF_003985085.1 Sphingomonas sp. TF3
TAGCTCGGTATTGACCGCATAAATGCCCTCAAGCTCCTTCGCGCGCGCTCGGCTATCGGTGCGAACCATCAAAAGATGATCTAGGTTTGCTGCCCGGTCAGCCTTGAATTTGGCTTCCGCAGCAAGGGCAACGGCGCGATCTTCAGCTTCGCGGCCGGTATCACCGGCTTCGGGCTCTGCCGGGATATAGTCGATGTGCCCAAATACACCGTCATCATAGGCTCGCTTCAGATCATAACTATAAACGAAACGACCCTTTATTTCCCGGTCATCTCTACGAAATGGTGTGGCAGTAAACAACACCTTGAGCGCATCTGGAAATCCCTCGATAAGAGTTCGCCACGTCAGAGCGGGACTGTGATGCGCTTCGTCGACCAGGATCAGATCGAACAGGTCGGCTGGTGGTGCCGGGACATCTTCCAAGGACGGGCTGATGCTTTGTACGGTCGCGACGACAACATCGAAGGCCCTCATGGCCTCCCAATCGTCGGCAGTTTTGACCCGTGCGTTGGTAGCCATGACTGCCGGCGCGGCGAGATCGTTCGGTAAGGCATTCAGACGCTTCAGGACTCGCAGTTCGCCAAAATCCTCGGCAATTTGTTCGCGAACAAGGCGGCTCGGAGTCAAGACGAGCACGCGGCTCGCTCGAAGGAGAAAGGCACTCGCCTGCAACACCGCTGTCTTGCCCGATCCCGTCGGCATGGTCACGATTGCGGGATCGGTCCGTGAGGTAAAGTGCGACGCTATAGCAAATAGCGCACCGCGTTGCGCCTCGCGAAAACCGGGCTCCGGAATGTCGTCGCCGCGTTCAACGGGAAAGCGCAGATCTGAATAATGCGATGCGAAATAGGTCACGAGATTTCTGCGATCTCTAACGATGGGATGGGGAAAACTGAAAATCGTCTAGCGAAGCGACGTCCTCGTGTTGGCCTCCGGCAATAAGACCTTTGTCGGAACGGCTACGAGACTTCGACATAGCGGCGATCAACGAATTGCAAGGTGTACGCCCCTTTCCCGCATTCCATATCGGCCGAATGTCATATGCCCGCGGTTGGCCAGCATAATCTGTGCATTCACCACTGCAAACCAAAAGTGGAAACTGAAGAGCTTTAATTTACTCCTCTCGCCAGATTAAATGTGACCTACCGGTCAACCCGAGTTCTTGGCTGGCCATGAACATCAAGGTCAGCAATGCATAACAGGGCAGACTTCGAATGAAAACTCGCAAACAAGTGGCAGCTGATGCTTCTGTAGTTAGCTGCACCAGCGGGCTAGTCGCATTCCATCGCCCTCACCGCTCGTCCTCCGCCCCCATGATCGCACCCGAGCCCCCGATCGGAGCCGCTCAATCCTCAAGTGATTCTCGGGGCCCCTTACGAAAATGATAGCATGTGCAGATAGCGCAGCTACAGCTTTATGAGTTTACAGCCTAAGACAGGAGCGGTGCATTATTCCCCCCACTCTTTCACCCGATCCGCAAGAGGAATGCCCGAACCAAGGGCCGCATATCACGACCCAGCCCACGATTCCGGTCATTCCTCAACGTCCAACAAGATCGACTAGGCAGCGAGCCGGCGATGCTGAATGAACGGCCGCTCTATGGGATTGACGGATGGATTCCGGGCAGTCCCCATCGTCCAACGGATCCACCTCGGCCGTTCGCACCCGCATCTCGGGCTTGGTGAACGAAGGGCAGCTTGGCTCCTTGCACGATCCCGAGCGGACTAACCGGACAGTCCGCTAGCTCGGACCTGATCGAGATGGCTTAAGCGGATCTACGAATGGCGGGTGTCGGCGTAACCGGACATTCCCAGTCGCGGCGCCGACCGGCAGGAATGTCCCAGACCACGTCATTCGCGGGACTGTACGGCAAACAGGTGTTTTCCGACACCAACGGTCGCTAGCGTATATCTGTGCCCGTTCTATGTAACGCCCCCATCCAGCCTCTCGCCGCTGCGGGCTCGCCTCTGCAGCCGCGAGAATGCCATCCGTGTCGCGCAGCGCATGATGCAGGCCGGAATCGCCGTCATGATCGCCCCCGGCGATGCCATCCAGCCCTGGCGTGTGATCGAGCGTGCCGATCTTACGGCCAGCGAAGTCGCAGCGCGCATTGCCCTCAAGAGACAGGAGGACTTGAGATGCCCCGCCTGAAACCCGCAACACCCCGTTCCAAACAACAGATCGACGACGCCCTCAAGCTCATGCGCCGTGCGCGCGGCCTGCTGCGCGAGGCCGGGGCCTCCAAGGCCGCTGGCCGCCTTCACAGTGCCATCAACAGCGCCGAGGGCGCTCGGCGGCACTGCGAGCGGCGCCCCGTCGTCCAGAACATGGCAGCCTGGCTTTCCGAGGCTGAATGAGGGGAGCGGGAAGGGGGAAGCGAACGATCGAGGAGAAGACACATGCCCGCATTCGCTTCCTCCCCCGCACCGGAGATGACCCGCTGGGGCAAAACCGTCACTGCCACGCAGCGCCTGCCCGGCATCTGGCGTGTCACGACCGCATCGCATGGCGGGTTTGTCCTGTCCGAAACACGTCAGGCCGCCATGCCCGAGGCGCTGCGTCTGGATGAACCCGAGTACGAGCATGACGTTGACTGGTCGCTCGTGATCTTGGCGTTCCAGACCGAGTTTGCCGCTGCCGGAGATCCGCTCTTCGACATCGAACTCTCGCTCGCCACCAGCACCGTTAAAAGCTGGCGACCCGAGCGATGGGAAGCCTATGCCGGCGAGGCCATCGAACCCCGCCAGAGCCATGTCCGGCGCGAGCGCGAAGCCTTCGAGGCCCGCATCGGTCAGGTTGTTGTGACCACCGCCTATGGCGATTGGGCGGATTGGGTGCCGAGCGGCAAGGTCGGCGTGTTTGGCTATCGCCTCGCCAGCGTCGATCATCTGGCCCGTCCGACATACACCGACCCCGTGTTCAAGGCCCTGGTCGATGCCGCCCGGTATGATGCACGAGGCAGCGTCATCAGCTTCGACGAACTCGACGCCGAGATCCTGTCATGACGATCGAGGTGATCGTCGGCCTGCCCCATCTCAACGAAGGGCCGATCCTTCAACGCGCGCGCATCATGCAGCAGCCCATGCTGATTTCCGCGAATTGCCTGTCGCGCTGGCGCACCGCTTCAGGGGGCTGGCGCGAATGGCATGGCTGGCGCACTAGCCAACTTGCGAACGCCCACGGGCTCAGAAGCCTCGATCTGGACAGCGCAGGCTATGTCCTGATGTCCAGATATGGCGGCTATCCATGGTCGATCGCCGACTACATGGCGCTCGCCGCATCCTATCCCTTCCGCCGTTTCGCGGCCGCCGACTATTGCTGCGAAGCCGAGATCGCCACCGATCGCGCCGAAGTCCTCGACCGTATCGCCCGCACCGTGGCGACGAACCGCGAATGCCGATCGCGCGCCTATGACCTTGGCATCATCGACCGCTTCATGCCGGTCCTTCAGGGCCGCTATCCAGAAGACTACGAGCGCTGCGCCGAGATGCTGGCGTGGTCGATGAATCCCGGCACGATCGTCGGCGTCGGCTCCATGTGTCGCCGCGACATCCATGGCCCTGACGGATTGATCGCTGTTGTCGCGCACCTCGACGCGGTGCTGCCAAACCCCGGCCCCCGCCTCCACCTCTTCGGCGTGAAGGGAGCGGCCATCCCCTACCTTCAGCCCTATGCGCATCGCGTGGCCTCACTCGATTCCCAGGCCTGGGGCGCGGCCGCGCGCCGCGATGCCCTGCGCCGGCAGGTGTCGAAGACCGATGTCTTCGCGGCCGACCACATGGAAAGATGGACTATCGCCCAGCTCGACCGGCTGCACGAACCTCATCGCCCGCTCACGATCACAACAGAACCGGCACCTTCACAAATTCCCTCCGATCCATGGGAAGCCGCCATCCAGCAAGCACAGGCCGAGATCCGCGCGCTTATACAAACCGGCGATCTGGCCCACGATGAAGTGACCTCTGGTTGGATCGAGACGTGGGCGGCCGACCTCTACTGCGGTCGCCCCAAGGCTGCCTGAAACCCGAGGCCGCGAAAGGAGAGGGGGAACGGGATTTGCGCGCAAGCCACGCGCGCAATGGAGACCTGACATGTCCGATCACTACATCATGACCACCAGCAGCGAGTACCCAAAGACTTATGTCGCGGAAGGCATCGACCATGCCAAGGCTCTGGCGGACTATCGCCAGAAAGATCCCGAAGCCTTCCTTATGACATGCGAAGCCTACCTGAAGGGCGAAGTCGAGCGCACGATGGCGAAGTTTCCGCTCACGCGCGTCACTGAGCGTTTCTACGAGCACATGCTCGGCATCCTGCCTCCCATCTACAGCCGCTTCAGCCCCGGATGGTTCGTCAGCGAAGCTGTCGTGCAGCGCGTCTACACGCAGTTCATCGAGCACAAGGGCCGCTACTATGCCGGCTATGCCAACCTCAGCATGTCCGACCGCAAATGCTGGACAATCGCCGACATCGAGGCGCTGGAGGCCACCGGCACGGCCACCGAGGTCGACTGGTTTCCCGAAACCACCTAATGTTTGACACATCGCTGAACATACAGGATTTGTGGAGCCAGTTAGTGAGCAATCAAGCAACATCCGGTATTGGTGCACGAATGGCCAGCGTTCGCGCGAAATTAAAAATTTCGCAGGCACGCGCAGCCCAAATTCTCGAAATTGCAGATAAATCCTACAAAAATTACGAACTGGAACTGCGCGATCTGCCAATTCCGGTCGCACAAAGGTTTTGCCAGCAGTTTGATACGAACCTGGCCTGGCTTATCGAAGGTGAATCGTCGGCCGCCTCCGAAGAGATCGTCCAGTTCATCGGCGACACCATCGAGGCGGTAATGACCGAAGCGTTGGATAGAGGCATCGAGCTAACGCCAACATTGATACGAAAAATAAGCTGCACCTGCTACAAAAACAGCATCAGGAATGGGACAGAACCCAAGAAGGAAGTTGCTACCGTTTTCGAGTTTCTAAGCGAGATCGTCTGAACTTCTGACCCCAAGTTTTGGCTTTAACTGCGACTATCCAGTCACCCTGAAGGCACCAAGGCCCTGAAAAGGGGAGGGGGAAGGGAAAATCGAGCGCGGGAATGCGCTCGGTCTGACCCGGAGCCCCACCATGACCTACGACGTCCCGTTCCGTCACATGCAGGCGATCGACCCCAGCAGCCTGACCACCATCACCGCGACGCTCCACGCCCTCAACCGGGCCATGGAAGATTGCCGCGTTGCCGGCGTCGATCCCGATCACGACCCGGCGATCGCGCTTCTCGCGCGGCATTTCTCGTCCGTCACCGCCGACCGCGCCGATGATGACAGCCTGCGCTTCTCCTGCAGCCGCCGCATGGCAGAACTCGAACGCTTCCCTGCGCTTCTTACCCTGGCCGTGCGCGGCGTCGCCCATGACCGGGTTGCCAAGGAGCGCTTCCACGCCGACGGGCGCAAGGCCATGAAAGCGCTTGCCCTGGAAATCGGCCTCGCCCCCGGCAGCTTTACCATCAGTTCCACGCCCAGCGATCCCGCGATCGCAGGATATGTCGCGCTGTCGAGCGATGACATTTCGATCATGCTCAGCGTCGGCCCGCTCCATGAGGGCAACGAGGTGCAATACTTCGCCAAACGCGGTCCTGCAGCCGGCCACAAGCTGCGCTTTGCGCCCATGCGCGACTTTGTCCGCCGTGCCCGCTTTGCCGCCCGCATCCGTCGCGATCTACGTCTCGATGCCATCGTGCCATCGCCCGCGCCCGTCGAGACCACGGCGCCGATCAGCCGCGAACCCATCGCCGCTTAGGGAGACATCCCATGCTCACGACACAACAGGTTATCGATCAGGTTCGCAGCGATGCCGCACGGATCGAACGCTTCACCCAGCGCCGCGAGGGTTTCCTCGATGCGCTGGACTGGACAATGCTCACTTGTGAACAGGTCCACGAAGCTGCCATGCTGGACTTGATGCTGGAAGATGACCTTGCCGAAGCCCTCCAGCGGGTTTCCATGACGGAAAGCCTTGCTGCCATGGGCATGCCCCTTGTCCCTGCCTTCATCCGCTACAATCCGTTCCCGCGCCCTTGGCATGTGGAATGGCTCGCACTGGCGAATTGAACGGAGATCCACCCTCATGAGCCGTTACGATTTTCCCGGAAAAGGCGTTGCGAGCAGCGTCGCCATCGGATGGGACCGGCCTTTGGCCACGTTCTTCGTCCAGGTCATGCAGCCCCATCCCCGTATCGACGGGGAGGAAACGACCTACATCTGGAAAGGCGCTGCCCCCGGCGAACTTCCCACTGCAGCGGCCGCGATCACGGTCGCGACCGAATATGCCGATCTGCCCGAGGATCTTGGCGCGACGCTGGAAACCGATCGCCTGAAGACCCTCGGCACTTTCGATGGGCCTGCCCAGAAGGCTGCGAAGCCCTTCATCCAGGCATCGCCTCCGCCGATCCACACCGAGGCCGAAGCCCGCGAGGCCGGTTACACGCGCGCCGTCATCGCGGACAGTACCCACCATACCCTCGAATTGCTGATCGAACCCGAAGCCGACCTCGATGACACTTTCCTGGCCTTCGACCGTGACGCGAACGAGATGCTCCATATCCATGGCTGGAACTTCACCATCGAGCCTGATGCCCCTTGAGATGAGGGGGAAGGGGACGGGCGATCCATGGAGGATCGACGGAGGTTCCCTTGTCCTACACCATCGACATTGGCGCAGCGCCCGCGAACGCCGACTGCGCCCAGCTTGGCCAGACCCCCGACTTCGAGCGGGTCAATCGCTTCGAGATCGACGCATATCGGATCGGCATCATCGCCATCCATGGCCTTCCTCCGCAGGGATGCCGCCTCACCAACAAGCCTAACCGGCATGATTTTGGCACCTATCGTACCCTCGTCCTGCATATCGACGATGAAGACGATCCTGCCGTCGTCGCCTACGCTGAGGCCGTAGAAGAGGGGCTCGGCTCCTGGATCGAGGCTGCGATTGCCTGTCCCGTCGAATATGACGGCAACGTCGCCTCCATTCCCCAGCCCGAACTCGACGAAGTGACGATCGGCGCGCTGCTGACCACGCGCCCCGGCGCCAACGGCCGTTTCGCGATCCCCGCATTCGAGACGATCCACACCAACCTTTCGGCCGCATTCCCCAAGCTCGCCGAGACCGCCCGCGCGCGTCTCGCCGGCGATGCTGCCTGACCGCTCAGGAGATCCATCATGGCAAACAATTACCTCTCCAGTTCCTTCATCCTCGAGATGACCGCCGAGGATGCCGAAATGGTCAGGCTGGCGCTGCGCGCGAGCGAGATCGTCGAGGATTTCGCGAGCGATACTCCCCGCGACCTCGAATACGACAACCTCGGCCCGCGCTTCGCCGCTCTCTTCCCGCCCAAGGACGGGGACGATTTCGGGAGTTTCCTCGACCTCTTCGACGATCCCGACTTCCCCTCGTTCGACTGCAGCATCGTCATCAGCGAAGTCGATGCCGAGGGACACTGCAAAGTCAGCTTCAGCGGCAACCAGTTCGGCGTCGATCAGGTGGCCAACCTGATCTTCACCGCCTGCAAATCCGCACTCCCTTGCGCATTCTCATGGGCGCACACCTGCGATGCCTTGCGGCCTGACGAATTTGGCGGCGGCTGCGTCATCATCACCGAAGCCGGGATCGATTTTCACAGCACCACCGGCATCATCGGCCGCGTGCTCGGAACGGGCGCCGGTCCTTCCGAGACACCCAGGCCGGTCTTCGATCCCGCCCTTGTCACCATCGAACAGAAGCGCTTCAGCGTCACCCAATGGGAAATCCTGGTCTGCTACAACGGGCAGCGCATCGAACAGTATGGCGACAAGATCGAGCTGGTCGGCAAGGAGTACAGAGGCCACCCCCGCGAAATGTGGATGGCGGTCGCCTACCGCGAAGCGATCGCGCGTGACCTCGCCAGCAGGCTTCCCGTCGTCGAGGAAACTGCGATCACCACCCATCTGACGCCGCGCTGATCCCATGCTGCATCAGCATCTGCAGCCTGCCGGCACCACGCCGGCAGGACTGCCTTCGCTCGCCCTGCCTGCCGAGATCCGCGCCGCGATCAAGGCCGGGGCCTGGATCGTCTTCAACGTCTCGGGCGGCAAGGATTCCTCGGCCGCGATGTTCGCCGTCTCGATCGTGCTCGATCAGCTCGGCCATCCCCGTAACCGTCGCCTGGTCATCCATGCCGACCTCGGCCGCGCCGAATGGGACAGTACCCCTGCCATGGTCGAACGGCTCGCAGCGCTTGCGGATCTACCGCTCTGCGTCGTGCGCCGTAATGCCGGCGACCTGTTCGACCGCTGGGCACAGCGCTTCGAAAACGGCAAGCGGCGCTACGAGGCCCTCGAAACCTTCAACCTGATCGGTCCATGGTCATCGGCTTCGCTGCGCTTTTGCACCTCCGAGGCCAAGGCCCATGTCATCGGCCCGCACCTTGCGCGAACGCTGCGCGGTGAAACCATCATCAACGTCCTTGGCATTCGCCGTGATGAAAGCACCGCGCGTTCCAGGGCCCCCGAATGGAAGGCGGACACGCGCTACGCCGGTGCCGGAAATGCCCATGGCACCCGCATGATGCTCTGGCACCCCATCGTCGAATGGACGACGGCCGAAGTCTTCACTGCGCACCATCATCTCGGCATCCCGCTTCACGAAGCCTACACCTGCTACTCCAGTTCGCGGCTTTCCTGCCGCTTCTGCGTCCTGCAGTCGATCGCCGACGCCCGCGCATCGGCCAGCGCTCCCGCCAACCGCGATGCTCTGATCCACCTGTGCGACCTCGAGGCGACGTCCACGTTCTCATTTCAGCCCGCGCGCTGGCTCGCGGACACCGCACCTGATCTCTTGCCGCCAGACCTGCAGATCCGCATCGCCGCCGCCAAGATCGATGCCCAGCGGCGCCGCGAGGCCGAAGGCGCGATGCCCAAGGGCCTGCGATACGTCAGGGGCTGGCCGCCGCGCCTGCCGACATTGCCCGAGGCCGCGGCCATTGCCGAGGCCCGCGCGCCGATCCTCGCGCGCCACGAGCTTGCCAACCGCTTTCCGACCGCCCGCGCCGTGCGGGACCGCTTTGCCGACCTCATCGCCCAGCGCCGAGCCGCCTGATCCAACGCGAAAGGATACTGTCATGACCGCTTCCACGGACTTCCCCGTCATGTCCCAGGCCGAGGCCGTTGCGCTCGGCTTCGCCGGCTTCAACGACGTGCCGCACAAGCCCATCGACGTTCCCGATGGCGAATACACCATCACTGCCCGAACCAGCGACGGCCGCCGTGTGACCTTTTGCTTCCTGCCCGATCGCGAACGAAGCCCGGCAGGATTCGTAGATATTCAGTACCATGATGTTATCTGGACAGTCTGCGCCGACCGCAAATTTGTAGTAGGGTCGGTGATGGACGCCCACGGTAGGCAGTAATCAGGCTGGCCGTAGCGCTGACCCAAGAGCTGGCGAAGGCCAGCCTTATTACTGCCGGGCCATCGGGTGCATCGGTGTGAAGGTCAGCTTCCGGGTGGGGGGTCCGGGGGGAGGGTTTCGCGCCGGTGTCGACCATCATTGTTTGCGAGCGCCGCGCGGCCAAGGGTCTCGACGCGCATGTGCCACTGATCCTGTGTGGTGACGCGCTCTATGATCGCGATCTGGATCGCTTCTTTCTCGACCTACCGCTGTCGGGGGTCCGTTCGCGTCATTCGCTTCGCGCCTATGCTTATGATGTCGCGGTCTGGCTTCGCTTTCTCGATGCCTGTGGGAAGACGGTGTGGGAAGCAACCCGCGATGATGTATCCGCCTATCATCGTGAGCGACGACTCGATGAGGCTGATCACCGGATCATGGCGGCAAGTTGGAACCGGGCTGTGGCTAGCCTCGATCGCCTTTACCGCTGGGGCGAGGAACATGGTCTGATCGCCGAGGTGCCGTTCAGCCGGCGCGCCGTGTGGCGACCGGCCCAGGGAGGCCGGCGCGGCATGATCGCGGCGCGCAACGACGCCTATGAACGTGTTGCCAAGCGATCGGACGTGCGGTTCGTCACGATGGAAGACTACCGCGTCTTCCGCGAGATCGGCCTGCGCGGCCTTACCTCTGACGGCACGGAGCGCCCCGGTGCTCGCGATCGTAACGGGCTGCGCAACGCGCTGTTTGCTGATCTTCTCGTCACCACCGGCCTGCGCCTCGAAGAGGCGTCGTGCCTGCTCGCTGCCGAGCTTCCTTCGATCGACCGCGACGGCAACCGGGCCCAGCAGCTCTGGCTGCCTCTCCCGCCGCCGCTCACCAAGGGCGACCGAGGACGCAGCGTTCTGGTTCCGCGCCGGCTGCTGCGTCAGATCGCAGCCTATGTCGCCATCGAGCGTGCCTCGGGATTGGCCAAGTTCGCCGCGCGCGACGGTGTCACCAAGTTCGCCCGACCGATCCCTGTCACCCGCGCCGGTCTCGACCGCATGCGCGATGTCTGCACACCGGAGGAACGATGCCGCCTAATCCTGTGCGACGAGGATGGAACGCCCTGCGAGCCAGCGGCGCTATGGCTGACCGAGGTCGGGCAGCCTGTCCGCCCTAACTCGTGGGAGGTGATTTTCACCCGCGCCTGCAAGCGGTGCGCGGAGAATGGCTTCCCGCTGTCGATCAGTCCGCACCAGCTTCGCCACGCCTTCGCCGTCCATATGCTCGCATTGCTGATCCAGCAGCGGCTGCGCGAAGCGGCATTGCCAGCGGGACCAATGGAGAGCTATCGGCTGATTTTGGGCGATCCGCTGCAACAGGTACAACGCCTGCTCGGCCACGCGAGCCTCACCACCACCTATATCTACCTCGACCATATAGCGACCCGCGCCGATACGGTGGATGCTGCCGTCGAGGAGTTGCTCGCGCTGCTGCCGGGACAGCAGGGCGCATGAGCGGGCGTCCCCGAAAGGGCCGTCCTGTGATCTTCGCGTCGATCACGCCGGAGCCACAGAAGCCCGATCCGGTACTCGGCCTTAAGTTCACCATCGAGGCGCGATATGGCGGCACGGTCCTGGTCGATATGACAAGGTTCAATCCTCGCCCGCTAGCGATCGCCTTTGCCGGCGCACTGCGACGATTGGCCGCGCTCGGCGGCCCCTTGGGAGCCGCCACGACTGTCAGACAGTATGGGTATGGCTATCGGCGGTTTTTCGCCTGGCTGGGTGACCAAGCTCCCGAGGTGGTCGGTCCCGGTGATCTGCGTGCGATCCACATCGATGGCTTCGCGGAAGCGCTCGAACGGAGCGGGATACGCGCGGGAACTTGTCACGGAACGGTCAGCATGATCGTCAACACGCTACGCGTAATCGAAGCCGACGGGCGCGACTGGATCGCGCCCGATCTGCAAAAGCGGCTACGCTATATTCTGGCCACCTCGGTCGGCTGTTCGACCCCGCGCGATGCGTACAGCCCATTCGTAGCGCGAGCACTGCGCGACGCAGCCCGGATTGACGTCGAAGCAATGTTTCGTCGTCTCCGCGTTGAGGATCGCACCGACGACGACAAGCCAGCAATCGTGAGTGCGCGAGCCAACGTTGAAGCGATCATCGCTCGCGATGGCTCTATCCTGACCGACCAGCGCGACATGGTAAACCTATATGCCTTGCACAGACGACACGGTTTGCCATCCGACGGGTTCAGCGCTTACATTCATGGCCGGCATCATTTACTTGGCTCCGATCTACCGTCTTTGCTCGTCATGCTCACGCTCGACACCGGTTTAGAGCCCGAGTGCCTAACGGCGCTGACCGTGGACTGTCTCGCCAATGCACGTGCCGGCACTGTGGAACTGCGCTACCTGAAGCGCCGCGCGGGCGGCGCTGCGCACAAGAGTATGCGCGTCCGCGACGGCGGTAGCGGAACGCCCGGCGGGCTGATCCGCCGCCTGATCGACATCACCTCCGCCGCTCGTAAGCACCTGCCCGGCGATTGTCTCTGGACCTATCATCAAAAGGGAGGCCTTCGGACAGGTATCTCTCTTGGGAACATGCGCGTCACGGCCTGGGCCGCGCGGCACAATATTGTCGATGACGACGGCAAACCGCTCCACCTATTGCTTTCCCGGCTCCGCAAGACCCACAAGGCGCTGTGGTACACCAAAACTGAAGGCCACATGGCTCGCTTCGCTGTCGGACACTCCCGTGAGGTCGCCGCGCGGCACTATGCCGATCTCCCATCGCTCCGGCCCCTGCATGAGGCGACCGTCGCTGATGCGTTCCGCGAAGCGCTGGCTACGGCGATGCCGATCGTCCTTGCGCCTTCAGCCGAACAGGCGCTGCGCGAAGCGCCCGCACAGGCCTTGCCGCTGACGCCGGCGGGTACAGTGGGTTCGTTACTCGACGGCGAGCAGGATGTCTGGCTCGCAGCTTGCGCAGGCTTCTATAGTAGCCCCTTCACCGAAGCCGGATCGCCGTGCGTGCAGCCCTTCTGGGGTTGCCTCGATTGTCCCAACGCCGTCATCACCGCGCGCAAGCTTCCCGCCATTCTCGCCTTCCTCGCGTTCGTCGAAGAGCAGCGACGGGGCCTGCTGGCGAGCGACTGGGCGGTCAAGTTCGGTCATGTCCATGCCCGCATTACCCGCCAGATCCTGCCGGCCTTCTCCGATATCGTAATCACCGATGCACGCCAGCAGATGAAGAACGAGCGGCTCTATTTGCCGCCGGAGGCACAAGGATGACCGCGCCCGCTCATGTCCGCGCGCTGGCATTCGACGATCGCCCAGTGCTGGCGAGCGCGCCGCTGAAGCCGGGCTATACCCGCGAGGAGCTATCGCGCGTCGGCGATCCAAGCTGGGATCTCGGTCCCGCTATCTTTCGTGAGAACACCCAGCGCACCCAGATGATGGTGCATTTCGACTTGCTCGAACATGCCGATATGCAGGCCGCCATGCGCGCCTATCTCTATGCGCGCCTCAACGTCGATCTTCCCGGCTACGCCCCAAAGTTGCCGCCAACGTGTATCCGTCACGCGTTCGACCGCGCACGCCGTTTCTTCGCCTTCGTTCGCCTGAAGCTCAAACGGCTTGATCTTGCACGCATCGATCCGGCGTTAGTCGATGCTTACGCCCGTCATCTTCGTGACGATCTCGCCCTCCTACCCGAAGTAGTCGGCCAACACCTGCAATCAGTCTCCCATCTCTATCACTATCGCGACCACTTGCCCAACGGTGGTCTCGCTTTCGAACCTTGGGCCGGACAGGCACCCGCTCGCGTCGCAGGCCACCGGTACGTCGTTGAGAACCGCACGCCGCGATTTCCCGAGAATGTTATCGCCGCGCTGCTCGCCTGGTCATTGCGCTACGTCAGCATCTTCGCCTACGACATCCTGGCGGCTCGAGAGGCGCTCGATCGTCTCGAGGCGCGCCGCACCCGGCTGCTCGCCATCGAGCGTCGACTGCCGAACTCGGAGCGGCGACGGCGACAACATGCTCGCCTCGAGCGCCATCTCGCCCGCCGAGCGCGGCAAGGCCGTGGCGTGCCGATTTGGGGTATGCAAATCTGGGCCGCAAAGAACAGCAACGTCGGCGCGCAGAAAGCAACGCCGACGATTAACTACCATCTTCTCGAGCTTCACGCCTGTGTCGATGCTGCGGCGGAGCCGGCCATGAGCTTCCGAATCGACAGGCGTTCGCGCGCCATTATCGCGGCTGCCGTCGCCAACCTCGGTGTCGAAACAGGCGGAATGGACACGCCGATCTCAATTGATCCCGACAGTGGTCAGCCCTGGTGCGCGCGCTTCGACGTGAAGACTCTCGCACGTGAAGAGCAGATGCTTCAGGTCGCTGCCTATATAGTGTGCGCCTATCTCACCGGCATGCGCGACTCCGAGGTCCAGGCGATGCGGCTCGGTTGCCTCTCGATTGAGCGCAGCGAGGACGGCCTGCTCGAGCGATTCCGTATTCGATCGACCATCTATAAGCGTCGCGCAACCACAGGTGAGGCGGCAAGCTGGGTAACGATAGAGCCGGTAGCAGACGCCATAGCGGTGCTCGAACGCCTGGCGTCGGCAAGGTCGACACGCTCCGGTGGCAGCGATACGCTTTGGCCAGCATTACGCTCCAGTTCCGGCAGGACGCATCTGTCAGTTGATGTGATACGCCATCTCAACGCGTTTCGCGATCACGTCACCACCGCCTTCGGCAGCGCCGACATGCCGATCGTCCCGGCCGGACCCGATGGCAAGCCATGGCACATCACACCGCGCCAGTTTCGTCGCACCATCGCGTGGCATATCGCTAACCGTCCTTTCGGCACCATCGCCGGCATGATCCAGTATAAACACGCCTCGGTTGCCGCTTTCGATGGCTATTCCGGAACCAGCAGATCCGGGTTTCGCGCCGAAGTCGAGGCAGAGCGCCAGCTTGGGCAGCTTGATGACCTGTTGGATTATTTCGACCGACGGCGAGGCGGCGCATCGCTTGGCGGTCCGGCAGGACCGCGCATCGCGCGGACTCTCGACGAGGCCGCGGACGCACTCGGTCCTTTGCCTGCCATGATCGCCGACCGAGCAAGGTTACGTGTGATGCTCGCCAGCGTCGCGCGTACCCTCCATGTTGGGCAGCTCGCCGATTGCTTCTTCGATCCTGCGACGGCGCTCTGTCTTAAGCGCGTGACGACCCGCGATCCCTCGCAGCCGCTTACCGCGCTATGCGAGCCGACCCGCTGCCCCAATGCCTGCATCACCGCGCGCCATAGGCCGGCATGGGAACGCGCGGCTGTCGATGCCAAGTCGCACTTACGCGAGCGACGCATATCCGATCTCCAGCGTCAGGCCCTCCGGAACGAACTTGACCGTCTGAATGCGGTAATTGCCGGGATCGATCCTCGCGAGCCGTAGGCCCGGCAGCATCGCTAACCTCTTCACCAAAACTACGCCTTCCCGACTCATCCTGTTCCCGGTTTCTCATTTACCGCCATCCCCGCGCCCGTGCCGAAAGAGTACCCTTCAGCCGACCCCGGGGGTTCTGAAAGTCAGCGAGAAAATGACCGAAATAAGAATGGCTGGCCGATCTCGAAATGGTGGTTTACTGGCGAATGTTGACAGATTACTGCACGTTGCCTTCGATGTGGCGCATCGCCGACAACGAAGTTTTTCTACCGGTCTGCAAGCGCCCCGTTGCGGACATTAAGCAAGGCGGCTCAGATCAGTGCCGCATCACATCATTTGAGGCGAGGGAACTTCAGAAATGGGCTCACTCGCTGCATGGTAGCGTCTACCTCAAGCGTCATACAAAGTTCCCGTCTCTCGGCCAGACAGTTTTCGGGGGCAGAAGGTTCGTTAACCGCTATAATCTGCAGTTCTGCATCCCCTCCAGCGCTATGTTTGGAAGACGCTCCGCCAAGGCTTACATATGACTGCTTACCTTTCTGATTAATGATCTGGAAATACTTGAACCCTGCCACCTTGCTGAGTTCTGCTGCCCGATAGAGTGCAATATTAAAAGCGCTGCCTTCCGGAGCCCTTCCGTTGACACCGGCTATTACTTTCCATGAATTTTGACCTATCAATTTGTCTTTATATCCACCAAACATACCCCATCGTTGATACTTCACTTGGCGAATATCTTGCGCTGGCAAGGTGGACGGAACAGTAATTAAACCCATCACTGCAGCCGCTATCAAATATCGCATGATGCCCCCGATTTTTCAGCTATTTGGCCGTCACGATTGGCCAACCCCTCTCGTCAAATATCATCGGTAATTCTGGATTGCGACCCTTATCCAGCGACCCTAAGCTCACGGTCCGCTCACCACCCCTTTCGGCCTTTCCCGGCGCGGCCATGGGCATCGGTCAGCGGAAGGGCGGCTTACCGCAGCGCGGCAAGAAAAGCGGTCTGGCGGCTCGCGCCCCAAGTCGGCCAATCACCATCCTTTGTTCGAATGCCCGCGACCGCTGCTTCACGGGTCGTCGGCTTGAAGATTGTGACGGAAATTGCTGCTTGCGGAGCGCTCTCTTTCGGACGACGGTAGCTTATGCTGGAGCGGAATGTCCTTCGTATTGCACTGTTAAGCCTTATGCTTTGCGGCTGCGCAGTTGAGGATGACAGAAGCGCCGAGGCGCGCAAAATAACACCTGTTCTCGACGACGTGCGGTTCTTTGAACGACCAAAGCTGCTCTCGAAGCTGCGGAAAGGCACAGAACCGCTGCCGGAGATTGTCTTCATTGAGAGTGACCCATGGAAAAGTGTCATTGGCTCGGACTCACCAAAGTTCGCACTCTATGAGAACGGTCATGTTATCTATCGCGATGGCGAAGAATTTCGCACGGCCCAACTTGGCGCTGCCGAGCTTCAGAGAATTCGGAAACAGTTAACTCCTGCGCATAAACCCGCACTAAAAGGTGGGTATCGGATAGCACAAGCTACTGACCAGCCTGACAACGTATTGTTGTTATATAAAGGCGATCCCGTTTTCCTCAATGTTTATGGTTCACTCGACGATGAGGATGTTGCCTCCTCTCTTCCAGATTCAATTCGGGAGGCCTTTGAAACGCTGCGTTCGTTTCACCATGCAAAGTCGAAAAGGTGGCTACCCCAATGGGTTGAAGTGATGGTCTGGCCCTACGAGCACGCAGTTGATCCGTCTATTAAATGGGATCGGGATTGGCCGGGCTTATCTGATCAGCGCACCATTCGAAGAGGAGACAGCTACAGCTTATTTTTGCCAGCAACTGAATTGGAGCCGCTGAGACAATTTCTGGCAAAGAGGAACCCGAAAGGTGCTGTCGAGATCGATGGCCGTAAATGGTCGGCCTCAATCCGCTTTCCTTTCCCGCAAGAGCAGCTTTGGATGGCCCCAAACCCTGAAGCTGAGAACCTGTCTAACTAATTCGTAACGGCACCTTGTCAGGCTCTCGTCCCACGAATGATCAAAGCACATACATCAAATTCAGAATAGCAAGCGGTCGTCGCGAACACACTTTGGGACTGTCCGCTATCCACCCAACACGGCCGTAATATGGCTCAATTCGAAACGCCAAATCTTGCCATCTGTTGAAGGGCTCAGACGAGTGCCGGTAGGCATGAGCAAATGACACGCCGAGCACGATGAACTCCGCCTTCGGCGGTTGCGCTTGGCACAGTGACAAAGTGCAGTAGCGCTTTGCCACTGTGCCAAGCGCCCAAGTTGGCTTGACTGTCAGGATATACGATGCCGGTACGAAGTGCGCCAATGCCAATGGCGGACATTCGCCCACCTTCAACGCCTTCGGCATCGGGCGGGGTGGCCGCCATATCCTCGATTCCCGCCCCCTGGATGAAGCGGATCGCCCCTCCATTCTGGTGCTCATGCTCGACAAGGCCGAGGCAAAGACCTCGCCCCGCGCAACAGCGCGCGCCGCAGGCGGGCGCCGCGAAGTCTCGTGGTCGTTCGGCGAAGGCACGATCTTCCCCGGCTACACCACTCACGAAGTCGAGACCCGGTGGGCTTTGCAATTCCCCGACTATCCGATCGCGTGCATGCCCCCAATTCCGGGGGACTGGACCGACAAGAGCTGGCGCAACGACACCAAGCCCAGCTTCGAAGTCTGCACCGGGCCGATGGGCGAGCCGGTGGAAATGTGGATCGACTATCCTGAGCCTGCGCTCCGCGAAATCGCAGGCGAGCCGCGCTTCGGCCTCTATCGCCGCAATGCCGAAGACGAGCTTGAGGCGATCTACACCGGCGAGGATTACGCCGAGGCCATGGAGCACGCGAACCGCGAAACGCTTGCCTGCGCCTTCGCCAAGGCTCTGGCCCAGCAACTGACGCCTGACGAATGGCAGACCATGCGCCTCACCAACCAGACGATCACGCCGGGCTGCTGCGCCTCGCACGATCACCTCGATGCCAACATGGTCATGCTCGCCGTGTGGCTCACCTATCGCGGCGATCAGCTGATCGCCCGCGGCGCGATCACTGACATCGGTGATGACCTCGATCACGTCAACGCCGCATGGACGATCGCCAGGGAGCGCTACATGACCGCCAGCGCCGAAGGCGAACGCTTCGACCTGTGGCGCTGTACCGGCATCACTGTGCCCGACCTCGCAGCCGCCGGTTGCGAGATGGGCGACAACGAACCCTGCATCCGGCCTGGCCGTCTCTATGAACCCGGCCACATCGAACTGGACGATGAGAAGGGCCTGATCGTCACCGTCGGAAATTCGATCCGCACCTTCGAACACCAGATCGAGGCCGAAGGCCATCTCTGGCGCGCCTATGCGGCCTCAGAGTTCACCACCCATCCCGAGGCCGCAGACTGATCAGGGCGCCAGTGCCGATTTGAGGAGAGGGGGAAAGGGACAGGCGAGCAACCCGAAAGGAGCCGCCCATGTCCAACGTCGTGAAACTGCCGGGACCGCCAGCGCCGCCGCGCTGCGCGGTTCCCATCGGCCAAACCGCCTATGGTGCCCTCGAACTGGATCTCGACCGCGTCCTTGCGGGACGCATGCTTGTCCAGGGCGGGTCCGGTGCCGGCAAGAGCCAGACCATGCGACGCATCGTCGAAGAGGCTTTCGATTACGTCCAGACCATGATCGTCGATCCCGAAGGCGAGTTCGGCAATCTCGCCGCGCACATCGGCGCGACGACGCTCAAGGCCGCCGAAATCGCGGCCGATGGCCTGACCGCGGCCGCAACCCGCGCGCGTCACCATCGTATCGCCCTTCATCTGGATCTCACCGACCTCGATCCCGAACAGCGGATCATTAAGGCATCGGCCTTCTTCGCCGGCCTCGTCGGCGCTCCGCGCGAGGACTGGAAGCACACGGTTCTCGTCGCGATCGACGAAGGACACCTGCTTGCCCCCCATCAGGCCGGTTCCGCCCGCGATGCGGAAACCCGCCGTCTCGGCGTCGCCACGCTCACCGACTTGTGCGCCCGAGGCCGCAAACGCGGGATCGCGCCCATCATCGCGACCCAGCGCCTTGCCAAGCTCTCCAGCTCCGTCGTCTCCGAGCTTCAGAACTTCCTCATCGGCATCAATGTCTTCGACCGTGACATCATCCGCGCTGCCGACATTCTGGGTTTCAGCCGCAGCGAAGCCGAAAAGCTGCGTAGCTTGCGCGCCGGCGAGTTCTACGCCTTCGGCCCCGCGCTCACCCGCACCCCGATCATGGCCAAGATCGACCAGACCATCACCGAACATCTCGGCGCTACCCCTCAACTGCATGGCGCGGCCGACCTCGACCATTCCGAGGCCCAGAAGCTGCTCGACCTCGAACATCTTCGCGAAGCACCGAGCCAGCGCGACGACAGCCTGAAGTCTCGCGGCAGCCGCGCCCTCGATGCCTTCCTGCTCGATCCCATCGCCCCCACCGCCACGGCAATTTGCCTGGCGCTGAAAGGCATTTCGCCCAACGCCACGACGGCCAACGAACTGGCCAAGCACCTTGGCATCTCGCGCGAGGCCGTGGATCAAGCGCTGGACGTCCTCTCCGCGCTTTCGGCAGTCGATACGATGCCACGGGCCGATGACCGCATGGCACGGCTCCATACGCGGCTGCGCGCCCGTCTCAGCGATGTGCATGTGGTGGGTCTGTCATGAGCGACGACACCGCACCCATCATCGTCGAGCTTGTCCCACTCGCAGGCCCGTTGCCGAAGGCATCTGCGCCGCTGGGCGAGATGCAGTTTCGATCCGACAGCTGGACCCCGCAGGAGGTGCGCACCCTGCGCCAGCTGTTTAACGATGACACACCGCTGCCCGAAATCGCCGAGGCCCTGGGACGTGGCCTGCATGGTGTCAGGGACAAGGTCTGCACCCTTGGCCTGCGCCGTCATTCGACACGGCCCTGGAACGAGCTTGAAGACCACGAACTGATCCAGACTTACGGGCAGGAGTCCGCTGCCACGATTGCAGCGCGGTTCGGCCGCTCATGTGGCGCGGTCTATGCCCGTGCCGCGATCCTTGGCCTCAGCGAAGCGGCAGCACCGGCTTGGACGCCATGGGAAGATGCGCAACTGCGCGCCGGATTCGCCGCCGATGTCCCGACAGCACAGGTCGCCCTGATAATCGGCCGACCCCATTCCGGCATCTATAGCCGTGCCAGCAAGCTGGGAATCAGGCATGCCAGCACACCCAAGGGCTGGACCAACACCGAGATCGAACGCGCCATCGAGCTTGTTCAGGACGGACACAGCTACGCCCAGATCGGCACGATCCTTGGCAGAGAGGGCTTCCCGGCCCGGACCAAGTCGTCGCTTCAGGGACTGATGAAACGCACCGGGCAGGGCAAGGGCTGGGGCCGCGTCTGGATGCCCGAGGAAGATGAACTGCTCATCAAAGCCTATCGCGACAACGCCAGCCTGACGCCTCTTCGCAATCGTCTGGGTCGATCGGTCTTCTCGATCCGCTGGCGAGCGGAATATCTGAACCTTCGCGGCACCCATGCCCGGTCGAAAGGCTTCCGACTTGGTCCTGACTGGTCCGAGGCCGACGAAGCACGGCTTCGCCGCGACTACGGCAAGATCCCGACCCCTGAACTGGCGCGCCAGATGGGCCGGACCCGCGCAGCCATCTTCACACGCGCGAATATCCTCGGCCTTGCGCATGAAGGGCGTCAGCGCTGGACGAGTGACCATCTGGCCGCGCTGCGCATCGCGCATGAGCATGGCATCAGCCTCACGGATCTTGCCGCGGCGCTCGGCCGCGAAGTCGATGCTCTGCACAAATATGCCGCAAAGCAGGGCCTCGCCTTCGGCCGTCGCCCGCGCAGGCCAGCCCCTCCGACACTCGCTGACATCCTGAATCTGCCCGAGGCCGCGAAAGGAGAGGGGGAGGGTGAAGGCGAAGGCAAGGATTTTCCGCGCCAGCAGGAGATGCAGCATGTGCCCCAAAACTCAGCCGACTGCCGCGCCGAACGCCAACGAAGGCATCAAGCTCGTCCTCTGGCCCGACGGAACCTGGTGCTGGCATGACGACTTCCGCGAGGAAGACTGGACCTTCATGTCCGACGATTACGAAGTGATCGACATGGGCGACATGCCGCGCGTCGAACGGCTTGCCCGCGAGGATGCGCAATTTTGCGCCGATGTCCTCGAAGAACTGCGCTGAGGGCGGGACCATGGTAGACCGCGTTTCCGCGTCGATCACGATCGGCGGCACTATCAGCCTCTCCCTCTGGCAGACCCTTTCGGCCGCGATAGCGGCCGAGGTCCTGTCCACCGATTGGGACGGCGAACCTTTCACGGACGCCGACCTTGTCGAAGGTCAGCCCTTGCGCCTCTATGCGCACGAAGTCGCCAATGGCACTTTCAAGGAACTGGAACCGATCTGCCAGGCCCACGGCGTAGCGTTCGTGCGCTCCTCCTACGGCTTCACCGGGCAATGGGGGCCGGAGAAGGTGGTCTTTACCGGGACCGGCGATCCGGTCATCTATCCCTGCAGCGAAGACGGCACCGCCTATGTCGATCGCGCCAAGATCGAGGCGCTCGGCAGTCTCGCTGCGGTGAACGCCTATCTCGACGAGGCCGAATTTCCCGTGCCCCCAATCGTCGTCACCGACGAA
>NZ_RWKS01000037.1:0-21380 GCF_003985085.1 Sphingomonas sp. TF3
CTACAAAGAAGCCAGAATACACAGGCTCAGATATGTCGCACCGAATACAGCTATCACTCCTGTTTATTTATCAGAGACTTGACTCTGAATATCAAAAGAGCACTATCGGGGTCTTCTCGAACGGGAGATGAACCATGCTGTCGAAGCTCGTAAAGATAGTGTCTTTGGGATCGGTTATTGTCGGTGCCACGATCGCACCCGCAGCTGCACAGTATCGGCGTCAAGATTACGTAGTCATTTGGTACACGGACGAGAATGAGACGACCATTTCGGGTCAACGGGTCGTCTTTTGCGACGGTGGTAGTGTCCGGGTCGGCACGCCCACTTTATATGAAGAGACCATCTATTACGGTTGCGGTTGAAGCCGCATAAGAAGAGACAATTCCGATCTAACCGTCCGCAAACCGGTCGGTCGCGCGGATCAACTGGTCGAGGATGCCGGGCTCGTTATAGGCATGCCCCGCACCCTCGATCAGATGGAACTCGGCTTCGGGCCAGGCCTGGTGCAACGCGAAGGCGTACCGCGCCGGGCACGGCATGTCGTAGCGACCGTGCACGATCGTGCCCGGAATGCCCGCCAGCCGCCCGGCATTGCGCAGCAACTGGCCCTCTTCCAGCCAGGCATCATGCGCGAAGAAGTGATTTTCGATCCGCGCGAAGGCCAGTGCGAAATGCCCGTCCTGGAACGCTTCGCTCAGCGCCGGATCGGGTAGCAAAGTAATCGTCTCGCCTTCCCAGATCGTCCATGCCTTGGCCGCTTCGAGCCGCGCTTGCGCATCATCGCCAGTCAGGATGCGGCGATAGGCCTGCACCATGTCGCCGCGCTGATCTTCGGGGATCGGCGCGAGGAAGCCCGCCCATTTGTCCGGGAACATCTCGGACACGCCGAATTGATAATACCAGTCTCGCTCCGCCCGGGTGACGGTGTAGATGCCGCGCAGGATCAGCGCGCGTACCCGTTCGGGATGCGTTTCGGCATAAGCCAGCCCCAGCGTCGATCCCCACGATCCGCCGAACACCACCCACTGCTCGACCCCGACCAACGCACGCAACCGCTCGATATCGGCGACCAGATGCCAGGTCGTGTTGGCGTCTAGACAGGCATGCGGCGTCGATTTCCCGCAACCCCGCTGGTCGAACAACAGCACGTCATAGCGTGCCGGATCGAACAGCCGACGATGGCTTGGCGAAATGCCGCCACCCGGCCCGCCATGCAGAAACACCGCGGGCGTTGCTCCCGGCGTACCGCAGCGCTCGTAATAGACGCTGTGCCCATCGCCGACATCCAGCATGCCGGTCGTATAGGGTTCGATTTCGGGATATAGTGTGCGCAGGTCGGTCATCGAGCGAGCGATAAAGCCGCAATCGCGCCGTGTCACGTCGCCGCCTCAGGTGATCATCCGCTTGAGTGCGGCCACGGTATCGGCTTCGGCGGCGGGTTTATCGGTACGGATCCGCGCTATGCGGGGGAAGCGCATCGCCACCCCGGATTTGTGGCGTTTGGATGCGTGGATCGAATCGAACGCGATTTCGAGCACCAGCGTCTTTTCCACCTCGCGCACCGGGCCGAAGCGCGCCGTGGTATGGTTGCGCACGAACTGATCGAGCATCTTCAATTCGTCGTCGGTGATGCCCGAATAGGCCTTTCCCACCGGCAGCAGCTCGCCCTGTTCGGTCCAGCAGCCAAAAGTGTAGTCGCTGTAGAAAGACGATCGCCGCCCGCTCCCGCGCTGGGCATAGAGCATCACGCAATCGGCGGTCAGAGGGTCGCGCTTCCATTTGTACCACAGCCCGGTCTTGCGCCCGCCGACATAAGGCGAATCGCGCCGCTTGAGCATCACCCCCTCGATCGCGGCATCGCGCGCGCCCGCGCGTATGCCTTCGAGCGCGGAAAAATGTTCAGCGGCAATGACGGTGCTGAGATCGAACCGTCCAGCATCGAGCTGCGGGACGAACGCCTCCAGTCGCCTGCGGCGCTCGCTCCACGGAAGGCCCCGCAGATCCTCCTCGCCATCGTAAAGAATGTCGTAGAGCCGCACGAACGCCGGGGCTTCGGCCAGCATCTTCGCCGAAACCACCTTGCGCCCCAAACGCTGCTGCAAGGCGTTGAAGCTCGCGGCCCCCCCTTCTTCGGTTGCCGCCCCTTGGGCGTCGCCCTTCACCATCAATTCGCCGTCGAGCACGCCCGGCGTCGCGAAATCGCGCGCCACTTCGGGGAAGCTGGCGGTGATGTCGTCGCCGGTCCGGCTGTACAGCCGCGTTTGCCCGGCGACATGCACCAATTGTACGCGGATGCCGTCCCATTTCCATTCGGCGGCATAATCGGCGAGATCGACGCGCAAATCCTCCAGCGGATGCGCCAGCATGAACGGGCGGAACACCGGCACGTCGGCGCTGGTCGGCTGGTCGCCGCGCCCCTCCGCCCAGTCGAACAGCGCGGTATAAGGCGGCGCGATCCCGTGCCACACTTCCTCCACCGCCTCGACATCGAGCGCGAACGCCTGCGCCAGCGCCGTTTTGGCGAGCCGCGCGGAAACCCCGATCCGCAACGCCCCCGTTGCCATCTTGAGCAGGGCAAAGCGTTCATCGGCGTCGAGCCGGTCGAGCATCGCGGCCAGCACGGCGGGGGTATCCGATCGCGACAATGCCGCCAGCCGATCGACTGCCTGCGCGATGCCGAGTGGCTCCGCATCCGGCACCACCAGCGGCTTGGGCCACAACAAGGCGACGGTTTCGGCGGTATCGCCGACATAGTCGCGGCTCATCCGGAACAGCACGGGATCCACGCGTTCCTCGATCAATGCCCGAATCACCGCCGGTTTCACACCGGGAAGGTCGAGTTCCCCGGTCAGCGCCGCCATCGCCCAGCCGCGATCGGGATCGGGCACCGCGCGCAGATAATCGACGATCAGCTTCAGCTTCGCATTGCGCGAGCGGGTGTAGATCAGCCCGTCCAGGAGATCGGCAAAAGCACGCATCGTCGCAGCACCATGGCGCATCGCGTCCCGTCCCGCTAGCAGTCCCGCCATGTCGCGTATCCTTCGATTCGTCGCGGGCCTGGTCCTGATCGGGCTCGCTCTGCTGCTTGGTGCCTATGTCGCCTCCCGCGCCGATCCGATCGTCCGCCGCACAACCGTCACGTTGCCGGATTGGCCAAAGGGTGCGCCGCCGATCACGCTGGCGCTGTTGACCGACATCCATCTCGGCAATGCCAGCATGGACCGCGCGCGGCTCGATCGCATCGTCGATCAGGTCAACGCGCTGAAGCCCGATCTGGTTCTGATCGGCGGCGACTTTCTGGCCGAATATAACAAGTCGCAGGCGGTGGCGCGGTCTCGGCTCATCGCCGAATCGCTTTCGCGGTTGAAGGCACCGCTCGGCACGGTAGCGGTGCTTGGCAATCACGATTACAACACCGATCCGAAAGCCGTCACCAACGCACTATCGCGGATCGGCATCCCGGTTTTAGAAAACACTGCGATCCAGCGCGGGCCAATCGTGATCGGCGGGCTCGGGGATTTCGACACCAATCACGCGGACGTTGCAACAACGACCGCAGCGATGGCCAAACTGCACGGAGCCAATGTCATACTGACCCACAGCCCAGACGCCCCAACTCCGTTGCCAACTACAATCCGGCTCTTGCTGGCCGGGCATCTGCACTGCGGGCAAATTGTGCTGCCGCTGGTTGGTCCGATCAGTGTCTCAGCGGGGCAGCGGCGCTATCTGTGCGGCGTCGTCCACGATGGCCCGCGGACGGTGGTGGTGTCGGGTGGCCTCGGCACCAGCAACGCGCCGCTACGTGTCCACGCGCCGCCGGACCTGTGGCTCGTCACCGTCGGTCCGGCGAAGCGTTAAGGCGTTAGCCCTTGCGGCTAGCCTCGAACAGGAACCAGGCGCGGCGCTCGGCCTGATCGGTCCAGTCGTCGATGACGGCGCTGGTCGCATTGTCCTTGGCCGCATCGGCCAGGTCCTTGGCTTCGCGCAGCGCTTCGACCAGCTTGAGATTGTCGTCGCGCAATTCGCTCAGCATCGCTTCGGGCGCGACGAAATCGGCGTCATTGTCCTTGATCGTCTGGTGGCGCGCAATGTCGCCGATCGAGCGCAGCGTGGTCTGGCCGATCTTGCGTACGCGCTCGGCAATATCGTCGGTCGCGGCAAAAATCTGGGTGGCCTGTTCGTCCAGCATCAGGTGATAGTCGCGAAAATGCGGACCCGACACGTGCCAGTGAAAATTCTTGGTCTTGAGGTAGAGCGCGAACGAATCCGCGAGAATGCCGTTAAGCGCCTGCGACACCGTCTTGACGGCATTGGTCTTCAAATCGGTGGGGGTCTTGAGTGCGTCGGCGGCCATGATCTACTCCATTCGCAGGCAGAATATTTGGTTCGGTGCTGCAACGAAGCGATAGCCGATTGGCTCCCGGTCGGCTTGGATAAAATTACGATCTCAGCGATCGGATCGCTAGATGAGCCGTAGCGCCGACAACGCCTGCACCGCCCCCGCCAGCGTCAACACCGTCGCCGCGCCCAGGCGCAGCGCAGTGGTCGGCAGTTTGCGCAGGCCCCGTTCGCCCAGCAGGGTCGCGGGCACAGTCACCGCCAGGCTACCGATCGTCGCGCCGATCCCGGCGAAGGCCGGAGTGGTGGCCTGCGTCGCAAAAGCGGCCGTGATGAATTGTGTGCGATCGCCAAAGCCGAGCACGCCCACAGCCACAAGGCTCGACCCAAACGGCCCCAGCCGCCAGCGGCGTGCTTTAGCGGGCTTGCTAGGCCAGAAGCCGGCGACGCCGCCCGACAGCAAGGCCAGTGCCAGCAACAGCCCCTGCGCATTGGGCGACAGCATCGGTGCCACCAGGATCCCGCCCACGACCCCCACCGCATTGCCGAACGCCAGCGCCAGCGCAACGCCCGCGATCACCGCGCCCTTTTCGTCATACCGGTCGCCCAGCGCCGCAACAGCCCACGGCGTGCGATCGCTTACTTGCGCCAACAGCGCCGCGACGATGGCGGCCATCAGAACGTCCATTGCTTCCGCTTCAACCGGCCAGGCGAACCGAGCAGGCCGCGGCAAAGGTTTCGCAAGCGTGGGAATCGTGGCGATCGGACGATACCGCGTCGCGCAGGATCGCGATCCAGCCGAGCACTAGCGCGCCGCGCTCGCCCCGCGCCAGCGCTGCATCGATGGCATGGGTCACTGCGACCGCAGGATACAGGCCATAGGCCTGCGCTGCCGCGCGAATCGAATCGACCTCCGCCGCCAGCGCGGCGGTTGAGGCGGCGCTCGCGCGCATCCCGACCATCGCGACTCGCGCGGCGAGTTCGGCCTGGGCTATTGCGATTGCGCTGTCAGGTGCCGCCATATTTCGTCCCCTCTGACGTGCATCTTGCGCGCGCGGTGGTAAACACGCGCTTAAGCCCTGCCGAATCGTCCCGTCGTGCTTGACATCACGCGCTGCTTCCTTCATCGGGCGACGCTTAAGAGCGGCGACCGGTTCGCCGCTTTTGCATTTTCAGATCACAGGAATTCAGGTCATGGCAAAGCCGACCACGGTCAAGATCAAGCTCGTCAGCACGGCGGACACTGGTTTCTTCTACACCACCAAGAAGAACCCGCGCACCAAGACCGAGAAGCTGAGCTTCAGCAAATATGATCCCGTCGTGCGCAAGCATGTCGAGTTCAAGGAAGCCAAGATCAAGTGATCGCGCGGGCGGCATAGCCCGCCCGTCTTTCACACCCGCGCCGCACTGCGCGGAGGTCGCGAGCTTGAGCCGCAAGGGCAACCTTGCGGCTTTTCTGCGCTGTGCACCGTCGATCGATTACGGTTGGATGATGCGCACCAGCCATAACGCCAAGCCAAGAACCAGATACACCCCCGCCCCGATACGGGCCGCCGTCGAATAGCCCTGCCGCCATAGGAACCAGTAAAACACGATCGGTAGCAGGATCAGGCCCAGCATCAACGGAACACCGATTCTGCGATACGCCGGCGCTGCGATATCCGAATCGGTCAATGCTCATCTCCCCGGAGTTTGGAACGACTTAGACCAACGCCGCCACCGCATCCACGAAGCGCATCAGCGAAATCGGCTTTGACACATAGGCATCGGCACCCGCTGCGCGGATCCGCTCCTCATCTTCGCGCCCGGCATAGGCCGTCACTGCCATAATCGGGATATCGCGCAGGGCTTCATCGGCCTTGAACTGCAGGATCAGATCATAGCCGCTCAGATGCGGCAGCTGGATATCGGTCACGATCAGGTTGGGCGCGAACACGCGCGCGCGCGCCACCGCTTCGCGCCCGTCGCGCACGCCCTCGGTCACATATTCGTGCGCGCGCAGCAGATCGCAGAAAAGTTTGAGGTTGAGTTCGTTGTCCTCGACAACGAGCACCCTTTTTGCCACGCCCAAATCCTGGTCCATGGAATTTCCCTAAGCAATGCGCGCCCGAGAAACAAACCCCGAACCGGCCGAACTGGCGCTACGCGCGCTGGTGTGGACGCTGGGCGAGCCGGACCGGGCGCTGCGCCTGCTCGACGTGACCGGCATGACCCCCGCCGATTTGCGGACGCGCGCGGGCGAACCCGCCGTACTGTCGGCAGTGCTCGGCTTCCTGGAATCGTACGAACCCGATCTGATCGCCTGCGCAAACGGGATTGGCGAGCGGCCCGAAGCGATCGTCGCGGCGCGCGCCGCGCTGGAGACTGCCGCATGAAGGGCCTGCTGATCTGCGATTGCGACGAAGTGCTGCTGCACATGGTGCGGCATTTCGGCGTGTGGCTGCGCGAGCATCATGACATCGATTTTACCGCCAATGGCGGCGATTTCGCCACCAGTATGACGCGCATCTCGGGTGGCTCCGCCCCGACGCGCGAGGAGATGTGGGGCCTGCTCGAGGGTTTCTTTCCCGCCGAGATGAGCCGCCAGACGCTCGTCCCCCACGCGCGCGAGGCGCTAGCCGCGCTGTCGCAAGTCGCCGATGTCGTCATCCTGACCAACCTCGCCGACCACAATCGCGAACCGCGCGTCGCGCAATTGCTCGGTCACGACATGGCGTACCGCGTCGAGACCAACCAGGGCGGCAAGGGCGATCCCGTCGCGCGGCTGGTCGCCGAACATGGCAACCCGGTCACGGTGTTCGTCGATGATCTCGCGGTGCACCACGCCTCGGTCGCCAAGCACGCGCCGCAGGTGCACCGCCTGCACATGATTTCCGAGCCCTCGCTCGCCCCTAACGTGCCCCCCGCGCCCGACGCGCATGTCCGCATCGATGATTGGCAGGCGGCGCAAGCGTGGATCGCCGATCGTTTCGCGGCCGGAGTGCCTGCCGCCTTATCCCCCGAAAGGACCCAGCATGACTGACCGTATCGACCGCAAGCTCGCAGAACTCGGCCTTGCTTTGCCTGCCGCCGCCGCCCCGGTCGCATCCTATGTGCCGACGGTCGATGCGCACGGCCTGCTCCACATTTCCGGCCAATTGCCGTTCAAGGATGGCGCTGTCATCACCGGGCGGCTGGGCGAGTCGGTCGATCTCGCAGCCGGTGCCGCCGCCGCCCAGGCGTGCGCGCTGATGTTGGTCGCACAGATCAAGGCGGCCCTTGGCGGGCTTCACCGCGTCGAGCGGATCGTGAAGCTCGGCGTGTTCGTCAATTCGACCGCCGATTTCACCGACCAGCCAAAGGTCGCCAATGGCGCGTCGGACCTGATGGTCGCCTTGTTCGGCGAAGCCGGCAAGCATGCCCGCAGCGCCGTCGGCGTCGCGTCGCTGCCGCTCGGTGCCGCAGTCGAGGTCGACGCGATCGTACAGATCGCGGTCTGATCGCAAGACGATCGTGCTCCTGTGCAGGCAGGAGCCCAGGGCAACGCGCGATCCGCTTGCAATCCTGGGCTCCCGCTTTCGCGGGAGAACAGACCTTCGCCCCTCAGCCAGGCTCCGCCAGCGTCGCCAGCGCCTCCCCGGTGACGCGGTACACCGTCCATTCCTTCATCGGCAGTGCGCCCATCGAGCGATAAAAGGCGATCGCCTTCTCGTTCCAGTCGAGCACCGACCATTCGAAGCGCGTGCACCCGCGTGCCACCGCCAGCGCCGCGAGATGCTTGAGCAACGCCTTGCCGACGCCCGCCCCGCGCGCTTCAGGCGTGACGTAGAGATCCTCCAGATACAGCCCACGCCAGCCGGTCCAGGTCGAGAAATTGTGGAAGAACAACGCCATGCCGACCGGCTTGCCGTCCAATTCGGCAATCACCGCCTCGGCGGCGGTATGCGCGCCGAACAGCGCGTCCTGCAATAACGGCTCGGTCGCCACCACCTTGTCGGGCTCGCGCTCAAATTCGGCGAGTTCGCGCACCAGATGCAGGATCAGCGGCACATCGGCAGGGGTGGCAGGGCGGATATGGGTCATGCGGCAGCCTCGGTTTGCGGGGCGGCGGCGGCATGGCCGCGCACCGCAGCGACGCACCCCGCGATGATCAGCGCCGCCCCGAGGGTCGTGTAGAGCGACACCGTCTCGCCGAACACCCACCAACCGAGCAAAGCCGACCACAGAAAGGCGGTATATTCCACTGGTGCCAGCACCTGCGCCTCGGCCCGACCGTAAGCCCAGGCGAGCGCCATTGCAGAGACCGAGCCCAGCACCGCCGCCGCGCCGATCTGCGGCCATTGCGCCACCGTCGGCAGCCCCGAAAACCACGGCGCGCCGACCAGCAGTAATCCCCCGAGCACGATGCTGGTAAACAGGGCGACCTCCAGCGGATCCGCTACTTGCGCCTGCTGGCGCAGCAGGATCAGGCTATAAGCATAGAAGATCGAGGCGGCGAAAATGGCGATCGACCCCAGCACATGCGCGGTCGAGGCATGCGCCTGCACCTCGCCCGCAGCGATCACCAGCACCCCGGCGCTCGCCACCACCGAGCCAAGGATCGCCCCGCGCCGGATCGTCTCCCCCAGCAGCGCGGCCGCGAAATACAAGGCGATCAGCGGCGCAAGAAAGGTCAGCGCCACACCCTGCGCCATCGGCACCCGCGCGAGGCCCCAGAAGAACAGCAGCACCGATACCCCCGCGGTCGCGCCGCGCAGCACATGCAGCCGCAACGCCGCCCGCCCCGGCCACGGCCGCCGTCGCACGACGAATACCGTGCCGAGCAGCGCCACACCCACCACCGATCGCCACAACACCGCCGAATAGGCCCCGCTGGCGATCGACAGCCCCTTCATCAGCACGTCCATCGTCGAATAGGTGGCGATGCCGATCGCGGCGACGGTAAAGGCGAGCGTGGCGGAAACGGGCTTCATGGCGCTGGGCATAGCGGCCTGCACCCTCAGCGTCACCCTTGCGCCGGCTCGCTCATTCCAGCGTCATGGTGTCGTCGGCTATTTTCACCGAGCCAATGTGCCGCAGGTAATTCTGGCCGAGCAGCGACATCTCGCTGTCCTGAAGCACGACCGCGCGCACGTCACTCGCGCGCTTGCCGTCCAGCACGATGGAGGCGATTCGCACTTCCTGCCCGCGAACATCGCCCGCAGCGCCTTTCCCGATCACGGTGAATTGGGCGGGATCGAACGCGACATGCGCGCGTCGTGCATCGTCCAGCGTCAGCGCGACGGTATCGGCACCGGTATCGACGAGGAAGCGAACCGGCTCGTCATTGACATTGGCGACGGCGAGGAAGTGCCCGCTGGGACTGCGTGCGATCCGGGTCGCGACGGGCATCTCGGCGGGGGGCGTCGCTGCCACGACAGCGATCGGGGCAGGTCGCGCAGCAGGAAGCGCAAGGCCAATGCCAATGCCTGCAAGAACGACAAGGCCAAGCGCGATTTTCATGACGGCTTGATAGCGCGTGGCTCCTTAGGGTCGGGCTAAGCCTTGTGCCTAAGGAGCCGTCAACGCGGGCGGAACGGGGGCTTGCCCCATACCCAGCATCCCGGGCGCGCAAGGCCCGGCGCGCGTTCCTATTCCGCCGCCACCGCGACTGCCGCCTCATGCGCCTCGATCGCCGCGGCCTTTTCCTCGACCAGCTTGACGATATGCTCCAGCATGTCCTCGCTGTTCACGGTGTGGTCGGTCACGCCTGACAGATACACCATGTGCTTGCCATTGCCGCCGCCAGTGAGGCCGATATCGGTCTCGCGCGCTTCGCCGGGGCCGTTGACGACGCAGCCGAGCACGCTCAGCGACATCGGGGTGCGGATGTGCTGGAGCCGTTCCTCCAGCGCCTGCACCGTGCGGATCACGTCAAAGCCCTGCCGCGCGCAGCTTGGGCACGACACCACGCGCACGCCGCGATTGCGGATGCCGAGCGCCTTCAGGATCTCGAAGCCGACGCGCACTTCCTCCTCGGGCTCGGCCGAAAGCGAGACGCGCAACGTGTCGCCAATGCCGTACCACAAAAGCGAGCCGATCCCGATCGCCGACTTCACCGTGCCGCCGACGAAGCCGCCGGCCTCGGTAATGCCCAGATGCAGCGGGCAATCGACCGTCTCGGCCAGTTGCTGGTACGCCGCCACCGCCAGGAACAGGTCGGACGCCTTTACCGCCACCTTGAATTCGTGAAAGTCGCGGTCCTGCAGCAGCTTGATATGGTCGAGCGCGGATTCGACCAGCGCCTCGGGGCACGGCTCGCCGTACTTTTCGAGCAGATCCTTTTCGAGGCTGCCAGCATTCACGCCGATGCGAATCGCACAGCCATTGGCCTTGGCAGCGTTGACGACTTCGTTGACGCGCTCGGCCGAGCCGATGTTGCCGGGGTTGATGCGCAGGCACGCAGCGCCGGCATCGGCGGCTTCGAGCGCCCGCTTATAGTGGAAATGGATATCGGCGACGATCGGTACGCGACTCGCGCGGACGATCTGCTTCAGCGCGGCGGTGCTCTCAACATCGGGGCAGGACACCCGGATGATATCGACGCCGGCGTCTTCGCAGCGGCGGATCTGGTCGATCGTCGCCTTGGCATCGCTGGTCGGGGTGTTGGTCATCGTCTGCACGGTGACCGGCGCGTCGCCACCGACGGGGACGTTGCCGACCATGATCTGGCGGCTCTTGCGGCGGGTAATGTCGCGCCACGGGCGAACGGACATGGAGAAATTCCTCTGGGTTGCGGTGCCCCTATAGCGCCGTCCTGCGCCAACCGAAACCGCTAGAGTTTGCGCCCGCAAAGACAACACCCTAGGGCCCCCGGATGGAACGGCATTACGGACTGGACTGGTTGCGCATCGGCGCATTCGGCCTGCTCATCCTCTATCATATCGGCATGGTCTTCGTCCCCTGGGGCTTCCATGCCAAGACCGCGCAGCCGCTGCCATGGGTGGTGGTGCCGATGCTGGCGATCAACAGCTGGCGCCTGCTGCTGCTGTTCGTGGTGTCGGGCTATGCCAGCCGCGCGTTGCTGGTGCGCGGGGATGGCACCAAGGATTTCGTCGCCAATCGCACGCTGCGGCTGATCCTGCCCTTGCTGTTCGGGGTGGTGGTGATCGTGCCGGTGCAGCCGTGGGTCGAACTGGTCACCCAGCACGGCTATCCGCATGGCTTTCCCTATTTCCTCGGGCACGATTATTTCCGCTTTGTCACCATCAGCGGCATCGCGCTGCCGACTTGGCAGCATCTGTGGTTCGTCGGCTATCTGTGGATCTATACGTTGCTGCTGGCGCTGGCGGTCGCATTGGTCGGGCAACGGAGCCTCCAGCCTGTGTTCGACCGCATGTTTGGCGGCGTGCTGGTGTGGTTGATCCCGGCGGTGTGGCTGGTGGTGGTCAGCGCGTGGCTGTTCCCCGGCGTCGCGCCGACCAACGATCTGGTCGGCGATCTGGTGTCGCACGCGCAATATCTGCCAGGCTTCTTGTTCGGCTTCGCGCTTGCTGGCTCCGCGAGCGGGCTTGCAGCGATGCGGCGGTGGTGGCCGTGGGCGCTCGTCACCGCATTGGTTTGCTACGCGCTGGTCGCGGCAATCGAGCTGCGCTGGCCGAACAGCGCCAGCCCGGCCTGGCCGTGGGGCCTCCTGTTCGCCAGCGCCCGCGCGGTACAGGGCTGGAGCATGATCGTCGCACTGATCGGCCTCGCCGATTCCTATCTCAATCGCGATCACCCGTGGCGACGCGTGCTGACCGAAGCGGTGTTTCCCTTCTACCTGATCCACCAGACGATCATTGTCGGGGTCGAGGGCTGGCTGCTCCACTTCGGCCTGCCGCGCGCTGCGGAATTCGCTATCCTGCTGGTGGCGACGCTCGGCGGCTGCTGGATCTTTTATGCGGTGGGGCGCGAAATCGGCTGGTTGCGGCCGCTGATCGGCCTGCGACCGCGCCCTCGTAAGGAAGGGATGCGATGAGCTGGACGTTGGTGCTGCACGGCGGCGCGGGGCAAATGACGCGCGACACGATCACCCCTGCGCAGGCCGAGGGCGCGCGCGCGGGTCTCGGCCGCGCGCTCGATGCCGGGGCCGCGATCCTCGCAGATGGCGGAGCGGCGCTCGACGCGGTCGAAGCGGCGGTGCGCGTGCTGGAAGACGACCCGCACTTCAACGCCGGGCGCGGGGCTGCGTTGACTCGCGCAGGCGTGGCCGAGCTTGACGCCGCGATCATGGACGGGCGCGACCGGGCGGCGGGTGCTGTGGCGGGCGTTACGACCGCGCGCTACCCGGTGTCGCTCGCCCGCGCGGTGATGGTGCACAGCCCGCACGTGTTGCTCAGCGGCGCGGGTGCCGAAACCTTCGCCCGCGAACAGGGCTGCGAGCCCGCAACGCAGGACTGGCTGATCCTGCCCGAACGCCGCGCGCAATTGGACGAGATGCTCGGCGGCGGCGGCGCGTTCGACGTCGACATGAAATATGGCACGGTCGGCGCGGTAGCCTGCGATGCGGCGGGCCATGTTGCGGCGGCAACCTCGACCGGTGGCGTGACCGGCAAGAATTGGGGCCGCATCGGCGATTCGCCTTTGATCGGGGCTGGCACCTATGCCGATGACCGCGCGGGCGCGGTGTCGTGCACTGGCGCGGGCGAGTTCTTCATCCGTGTGAACGTCGCGCATGAAATTTGCGCGCGGGCGCGCCTGGCAGGCGAATCGCTCGAGGTTGCGGCTCAGGCCGTGCTGTCAGAGGTCGCCGCGCTCGGCGGCACCGGTGGGGTGATCGTCACCGGCCCCAACGGGGAGGCGCTGTGGCACTTCACCACCCCCGGCATGTACCGCGCGCGCCTCGGCTCCGACGGCCAGCGCGACGTCGCCATCTTCGGCGACGACTGAAATTCCCTCTCCCATCGGGAGAGGGAGGGAGCCGCAAGGCGGCGGGAGGGTGAGGGACGATCACGCCTTTCGCGATGCCCGCCACACGACTAAAGCCATCCCATGACCTGTATCCGTCGCGTTCGCCCCGGCTTTGCCGTTCTCGCCACCCTGCTGGCCGCCACCGTCGCCGCGCCCGCTTCGGCCTATTGGGAATATGGCCATCAGACCGTTGCCCGCATCGCCGAAGCCAATGTCCGCCCCAAGACGCGTGCCGCGATTCGCGACCTGCTCCGCCATTCCGACCTGCTCGGTACGCCCGAGTGCAAGGCCGCGACCATTGCCGAAGCCAGCGTCTGGGCCGATTGCGTCAAGCCGCTCAAGGATGCGAACGGCAAATCGCGCTTCGGCTATGCCTATACTTGGCATTTTCAGGACGTGAACATCTGCCACCCATTCGATCTGGCGGTGCCGTGCAAGGACGGCAATTGCGTCTCTGCGCAAATCACGCGCGACGTCGCCTTGCTCAAGAACCGTCACGCACCCGAAAAGGATCGCGTCGAGGCACTCGCTTTCCTGATCCACTTCGTCGGCGATCTCCACCAGCCACTTCATGCCGGCGAGAAGGACGACAAGGGCGGCAATGACGTGAAGGCGGTGTACGGCAGTTACAGCCCGCCGCGGCTCAACCTGCACAGCATCTGGGACGGCTATCTCGCCGAACGTGCGATCACTACCGGCCCGTCACTGGTGCACCGCTATCCGGCCGCCGTGCGCGCGAAAGTCGCCGCGGGGGATGTCACCGACTGGAGCCGCGAAAGCTGGCACGTCGCGCATGACGCAGCCTATGGCAGCGCGATGGCCGACCCGTGCGCGCCGACCCCGGCGCGGGTGACACTCGACGAAGCGACGATCGAGAAGCTCGTGCCCGTCGCCCGGCTCGAGGTCGAACGCGGCGGCCTGCGCCTCGCCAAATTGCTCGACGCAGCGTTGGGGTGAGACCACTCGACCCCGCCTTCCGTTCGCCCTGAGCTTGTCGAAGGGCACCCTCCCCCACGCAACGGCGCGTGCCGCGGAGGGGGTGGGCTTCGACAGGCTCAGCCCGAACGGTATGGGGCAGCTCGCACCCGCGCTACCGCCCCATGAACGTCGCGACCGCGTCCGCCACGCTAGGAGAAATCGGCAGCGTCGCATCGCGATAGGTGGCAAGGTTGGCCGCGCGATCGTCGCTCGCCACTGGCCGCAGCACGTGGTTGATGCCGGGCAGTAGCGTCAGCATCGCCTTGGGCTGGGCGCGATGCAGCGCCTCGGCATCGGCGGCGCTCACCTGTATGTCGCGCGTGCCCTGCAGAATCAGCACCGGCAGTTTTACCGCAGCAACAAGCCGTGCGGGATCGTGCGACAGCAAATCAATCCAATAGCCCTGCAAACGGTCAGGAAACAGCGTCTGCAGCGGCACGGGCAATTGCGTCGCGTCGATTCGTTTGCCCGCCTCCAGCGACGCAATCGCCGCATCGGCGGCGGGCAGCAGCGGCGCATTGGCCGGGTTCGCCCGCAATTGCTCGCGCAGTACCGTCCCCATCGGGCGGCCGACGCTCGACACCAGGATCAACCCGCAGATCCCGACGGGGCTCTGCGCGGCCTGCAACGCGACCAACCCGCCCTCGCTATGGCCGAGCAGCCAGATGCACGCGCGCCCGGTCCGGGCGCGTGCGACCTTGCTCCACGCCTGTACGTCGGCGGCATAATCGGCGGTGGTTACGGCATTGGGGTCGGCCTGCGCCGCCTTGCTGCCGAACAGCCCGCGCTTGTCGATGCGCAGCGTGGCGATGCCCTTGGCGGCGAGCGCCTCGGCGAGCTGGCGATAGGGGCCGCCCGCCACGCCCAGCGGATTGTTGCCGTCGCGGTCGGTCGGCCCTGACCCCGGGATCAGCAGAACCAGCGGGGCCTTGGCGTCGGGATCGAGCAGCGTCCCCGCGAGCGCCCCTTCGGGGCCCGGTGCGGTGAGCTCGATCGGCATCGGGGTCGTGGCGACCGCAGGAGAGGCGACCAGCGCTGCGGCCAGAGCGAGAAGCGTGGCGCGGATCATTTGCGCGTTCCCCAATGCCAGCCCAGCCCGCCCTGCGTCTTGCGGATCGCGATCATCGTGAACAGCCCGACCAATGCCACGCCGATGCCGATTTGCGCAGTCTGATCCCGCAGGAGCAGGATGTCGGCGCTCAACAGGCCAGCAAAAACGATCGTGGCCACCCAGCCCTGCCACGTCACCGGCGTGACGCCGAAGCCAAACATGTGCGGCACGAACCAATAGCCCTTTTCGACCCGGTAATGGTCGACCAGATCACGCGTCTTCATGGTCTTCTCCCTTGGGTGGGCGCCCGCGCCGGGGCGGATTTGGGGCAGCGAGTTTCACGCCGCGCTTGGCCAGCGCCTCGCGCAGGAGGCATTCGAACTCGGCATTGACGCTCCGCAAATCGGCCGCCGCCATCCGCTCGACCGCCGCGTACAAAGCGGGGTCGAGACGCAAGGGAAACGCCTTTTTGGGGGGAGCCGCCAACGTACGCGCCCTATTGGTAAAGCGAGCCGGCGTTGACGACCGGCTGGGTATCGCGCTCGCCGCACAACACGACCATCAAATTGCTGACCATCGCCGCGCGACGTTCGTCGTCCAGTTCGACCACGCCCTTGGCGGAGAGCAGATCCAGCGCCATCTCGACCATGCCGACCGCGCCCTCCACCAGCGTCTTGCGCGCCGCGACCACCGCCTGCGCCTGTTGCCGCCGCAACATCGCGCCCGCGATTTCCGGGGCATAAGCCAAGTGCGTGAAGCCGCATTCGTCCACGGTGATGCCCGCCGTCACCAACCGCGCGATCAATTCCTGGCGCAGCTCCGCTCCGACCTGATCGTGATTGCCGCGCAGTGTCACTTCCTGATGCTCATAATCGTCATAAGGGTAGCGCGCGCCGATGGTGCGCACCGCCGCCTCGATCTGGACGATCACGAACGCCTTGTAATCGTCGATATCGAACAGCGCCTGCGCGGTATCGGTCACGCGCCACACGACTTGCGCCGCGATCTCGATCGGGTTGCCGCGCAGGTCGTTCACCTTCAGCCGTTCCGAAATCATGTTGTTGGCGCGCAGCGACACCTTCTTGCGCCCCAGCCACGGCAACAGCCAGCGCAGGCCGGTATTGCGATCGGTGCCCTTATACGCGCCGAACAGCGTGATCGCCGTCGCCTGATTGGGCTGCTGCATATAGAAACCGCCGGACACGAAAACGAACACGATGCTCGCCACCGCCACGATCGGCCCGCCCAGATCGGCTTGGTGCTTGAGCAACGTCACACCGAAAATTCCCAGCGCCAGCGACGCCAGCATCACCAGCAGCATCGCATAGCCGCTCGACGTCGATGCGCCATGCTCGCGCGACAGCGTCAGCGCGGTGTTGCGTGTACCCGACTCGACCATCTGTTCCTCCCGTTAAATATGATATCATATTTATATCGAAGTCAGGTGCGCCGCAAGAGGGCGAAAGGACGGAGGCGAACGGGTGACAGACAGCAAAAGGGCGACGCCGGCAAAGCCGACGCCGCCCTTTGTCTCAACCCCGCCAAGGCGGAGCAGGCGATCTCAATTGAGAACGATGGTAACCGCGCGGCGGTTCTGTGCCCAGGCAGCTTCGTCCGAACCCAGTGCGATCGGGCGTTCCTTGCCGTAGCTGATCGTCGAGATGCGACCCGGCGCAACGCCGCGCGCAGCCAGATAATTCTTGGCGGCGAGCGCACGACGATCCCCCAGCGCGAGGTTATATTCGCGCGTACCGCGCTCGTCGCAATGGCCTTCCAGGCTCACTGGCACGTTGGGGTAACGCGTCAGCCACTGCGCCTGGCTGTCGAGGATCGAACGTGCCCGGTCATCCAGCGAGAAGCTGTCGAGCGCGAAATTGACGGTGTTGCTGGTGACCGAACGCTCGAAGTCGGCGCGCGAACCTGGCGCGATGCTGCCCTGGCCGGCATTGGGATCGACGACCGACGGGCCGGGCGCAGGCGGAATGACCGCAGGCGGCTTCTTGGCGCAAGCCGCAGTGAACAATGCGGTCCCGATCAGCAGCGAGGTCGTCAATTTAGCCATGTCAGCGTCTCCTTAGGGGAAAGGTGGTGATACAAGCGTACACACAATTTGCGTCAGGGGCGTAACGGTCCCCAGGCGGGATCGGATCCATCGAGCACCGTCGGAACGCGGCGAACGTTCACCCCCGTGAGATCGACCGACCACAAATCGGCGCGCCCGTTCCCGCCACCGCTCGAGCGGAAGAACATCAGCACGCGGCCATTGGGCGACCAGCTTGGCCCTTCATCCTGCGCACCGTCGGTCAGCAATTGCTCATTGCCGCCGGCCGGGCTCATGATGCCGATGCGGAACGACCCGCCAATCTTGGTGAAGGCGATCAGATTGCCGCGTGGGCTCCACACCGGCGTCGCATAGCGCCCGCTGCCGAAGCTGATGCGCTGCTGCTGCGATCCGTCGGCGTTCATCACGTACAATTGCTGCGTGCCCGAACGATCGCTCTCGAACACGATGCGCGAACCGTCGGGCGAATAAGTGCCGCCGGTGTCGATCGCGGGGGAATCGGTCAGCCGCTGCGGCGTGCCACCGCTCAGCGGCACGCGGTAGATGTCGGTATTGCCGCCGACCGCCATCGAGAACAGCACCCACTTGCCGTCGGGCGATACGCGCGGCGCAAACGTCAAATTGGTGTTGGGCACCAGCAGCCGCTGCCGGCCGCTCGCCAGATCATAAACATAGATGGCCGGGCGATCGTCGACATAGCTCATATAAACGATCGAGCGCTGGTCGGGCGAAAGGCGCGGCGTCAGCGCGATCGCCTGGCCGTTGGTCAGGAAGCGGTGGTTGCCACCATCCTGGT
This sequence comes from Sphingomonas sp. TF3, assembly GCF_003985085.1. Lineage (NCBI taxonomy): Bacteria > Pseudomonadati > Pseudomonadota > Alphaproteobacteria > Sphingomonadales > Sphingomonadaceae > Sphingomonas > Sphingomonas sp. TF3. The sequence continues at coordinate 18,136 of NZ_RWKS01000037.1, forward strand.
CCATGATTGCCAGCCGCTTGATCCGCTTGCCCTTGGGGCCCGTCTCAGAGACGTAGACGACGCGGCTGTCGAAATACGGGCCTTCGCCGGTCAGCTTCGAATAGACCATGTCGGCGCATTTGTGTCCGGCGCGCCGCCATTCGCTCGGCGGCACGACAAAGCCCTGCCGCGCCAGCTCCGCGCGCGAAAACACGTCATAGAGATAGCAGCCGACCGTCAGCGTGCCATCGCCATTGGCGCGGATGAACCCCTGCACCAGTGCCGACGCCCCCGCCCCACCCCAATAATCGAAGGTCGGCGCGGTCACTTCGGGGAAGAGCACCGGTTTCACGCCCGAATCGAGCGGCTTGAACAAACCGGAGTTGCGCAAGTCGGTGGTGACGATCTGCGCGAGCTGCTGCCCGAGCTGGTCGGTGCGCCCGGCGGGCGTATTCACCACCTCGGACGTCGGCATAACCGGAATGGCGATGCCGAGCGGAGCCGACACGCCGCCCACGACATCGACCACCAATTCCCCTTGTTGCTGCGGGTTGGAGCTCCCGGGCTGGCCCGGTGCCTGGGGTGCCGACGTCCCGGTCTGCGGGGTCGCCTGCGGGCCGCTGGGAAATGGCACAGGCAAGGGAGCCGCTGCGGTCTGCGCCTGGGCTGCCCCAGCGGTGACACCGGCGAGCGCAAGCGCGAAGATCATCTTGTGGAGCATCATCGTCCTTCTCAGCCCGGCATGTGGTAGGTCAGGGTAAACACCTTCCACCCGCGTGGCACGTCATAAAGCTCGAGCGGAAGGCCCCGTAGCGGCGTGCAGCCCATGAAGGTCGCAATCGCGGCACGGTCCACCGCATCGACATAGATGCGATTGTCGTCATCGACGCCGCTGTGCCTTGGCAGGATCGCCGGGCGTGCGGCCAGCGACCCGTCGCGATTAAACTGCAACCGCACATAAGCGACGATCTTCGCCGCGCCCGGCCCGGGAATCACCTGCCGGTTGGCGCAGGGTTGCACTTGCCGCTGGATCGCCGAACCGATGTCTGCGGCCGCCTTGGCATCCATCGTCGCGCCGGGGGCGGCTTGCGACACCTTGGCACGCGACGGCGACTGGGTCAGCCCTTTGCGGAAATCGTCGTCGAGCAGCGATCCGGTCGGGCGCGGCTTGGTCGCTTTCGGGTTGGTACCGGCCGCCTTGGACACCGACGCCTTGGCCTCGGTCTTGGCTGCGGGAGCCGCAGCCTTCACCGGCGGCGTCTTGGTCTTGACCGGCTTGTCCGGCTTTTCCGCCACCGGCTTTTTGGGCGCGGGGACGGGCTTGGGCGCTGGCTTGGGCGGGGGCGCGGCCTCCGGCTGCGGCTTGGGTGGGGCCGGTTCGGGCGTGACCTTCTCAACCTTGGCCGGGGGCGGGGCTTCCTCGGGCGGCCCCGCTTCGGGTGCGGCGGACTGTGCGGGTGGCTCGGGTGCCGCCGGGGCGTGCTGGTCGAGCGCGACATCGTCGGCAAGCGACACTTCGATCGGCTTGTTCTGCGGCGGTGGGGGCGGGGCGCTCGTCCAGGCAAGCGAGAGCAGCGCGAACACCGCGAGATGGCCGACCACAGCCAGCCCCAGCCCCAGTCCGTCACGCCGCGTCATTTGCCGTCCTGGCCGACCGTGACCAGCGCGACGCGGTTGAGCCCGGCGCGGTTGAGTTCGCCCATTACGCGCATCACCCGCCCATAATCGAGCTTGCGATCGGCGCGCAGGAACACTTGCGGCGGCTTGGCGGGATCGGCCTTGGCCGCGATCTGCGACAGAATGTCGGGCAGCAACGCTTCATTCACCGCTTCCTTGTCGACGAACAGCTTGCCGGCCGCGTCGATCGAAATCTGTACCGGCTTCTGGTCCTGGTCGAGCGGCTTGGCGCGGCTGTCGGGCAAATTCACCGGCACGCCCGCCGTCAGCAACGGTGCCGTCACCATGAAGATGATGAGCAACACCAGCATCACGTCGACCATCGGCGTGACGTTGATGTCGGCCATCGGTGCGCGCCGCCCGCGGCCGCGCTGGGAGGGAAGGTTCATCGCCATCGCGGTTTATGCCCCGCCCGCCATCAAGAATGATCCGGAGATCCTACTCACCGCCGAACCTCGACTTCGAGCTGACGGCTGAGCGTGGCGTGAAACGCGTCGGCAAAACGGTTGAGCCGCGCCTCGATGCGATTGATGTTGTGGCTGAAGCGATTGTACGCGATCACCGCCGGAATGGCCGCAAACAGGCCCAACGCGGTCGCGAACAGCGCCTCGGCAATGCCCGGTGCCACCACCGCGAGCGAGGTGTTTTGCGCCGCCGCAATCCCGGTGAAGCTGCGCATGATGCCCCACACCGTGCCGAACAAGCCAACGAACGGCGCGACCGCGCCGACCGTCGCCAGGATATTCAACCGGTCCGACAGCGTATCGATCTCGCTCGCAACCGCCGAGCCCATCGCTGTCCCCAGCCGCTCACGCGTGCCTTCGCGGTCGACATGGCCCCCTGCGGTCGAGCGCCGCCATTCCGCGACACCCGCCGTAAACACGCGCGCGATCGGCAATGTGTTCTCGCTCTCCACGCGATGGAACGCATCGATATCCTCGGCCTTCCAGAAATCCCGCTCGAACCGCGTGATCTGGCGACGCGTGCTGCCCAGTTTGAAGAGGAAACCAAGGATCACCGCCCAGGTCGCGACGCTCGCCAGCATCAGGCCGATCATCACCGTCTTCACCACCAAATCCGCCTGAAGGAACAGCGCGATCGGCGACAGCGTCGTCGCATCGGTATTGAGCATGAATTCGGTCACGAAAGCTGATCTCCTGATGTCGTAACGCCTTCGCCCATCACTTGGGCGAAAGCGGCAATCCAATCCCTGGGCTGGCGCACCGCGCGTCCCGTTGCACCGACCAGCGCTGCGGTCACGTCTGCCTCGGTCAGTATCTCACCGCTGCGCATGACTCGCTGATGAATATCGACCGATGCCGCGCGAACTTTTGCCAGTCGGGTCACAACGAGCAGCGCGTCATCGAGTTTCGCCGGGGCGCGATAGCGGATGTTGAGCGCGGTCACGGCATACGCCCCGCCGCCGCTTTCCTGATGCGCGCGCTGGTCGATGCCGGCTTGGCGCAGCATGTCCGATCGCGCGCGCTCCATGTAGCGCAGGTAATTGGCGTGATAGACGATCCCCGAAAGATCGGTGTCCTCGAAATAGACCCGCAACGCAAACCGGTGTTCGCCCGCGACGATGCGGC
>NZ_RWKS01000038.1:0-18809 GCF_003985085.1 Sphingomonas sp. TF3
GGGAAGGGGGATCGGGAGTGGTGTCCGGGATGTGCCGGATGCCAGAAGGAGTTACTCCAGTGATCCAGACCATGAAGCTCAACAAGCTCCGTCTCTCGCCAATCAATGTCCGCCGACTGCCCGAAGAAAAGCTGCAGATTCCGCAGATGGCGGCCGATATCGAGGCGCGAGGCGTTCTCCAGAACCTGCTCGTCACGCCGGCCAAAAAACCACGCGGCACCTTTGAGGTGTTCGATGGTGGCCGCCGCCTTCGCGCGCTTCAGCGTCTCGCCGACGCAGGCACGATCAAGGCCGACGACTATGACGTGCCCGTGATGGTGCTTCAGGCCGATGAGGCGACGCTCTCCGAAACCTCGACGGCGACCAACTTCCAGCAGCTCAAAATGACGCCGGCCGAGGAATGCCGCGCGTTCCAGCACTTCATCGGAACGAGTGGCGATATTGATGCTGTCGCCAAGCGATTCGGCGTCACGCGTCGTTTCGTCGAAGGACGCCTCCGTCTCGCCGCCCTTGCCGAGCCGATCTTCGAAGCCTTGAGCTCCGGTGAAATCACCCTCGACGTCGCCAAGGCCTATGCGTCGACCGAGAACCAGGAGAAGCAGCTTCTGGTCTGGAACAACTACCAGAACAGCTATGTGAACGCTGACACGATTCGTCGCGTCATCGCCAACGAGACCCTGAAGGCGAATGACCCGATCGCCATTCTGGTCGGCGAGACCCGCTATATTGACGCGGGGGGCAAGATCGATGGCGACCTGTTCACCGACGGCAACGACCGGTGGGTCGATCCCGAGATCGCGCATCGGCTCGCCGGCGAGATCATGGAAGCCGAGGCCAAGCGCGTCGGCGAGGAGACCGGTCTTGCATGGATCCGACCGATCGCCAGCAACTACGCGCATAATGCGGCGCACGGTCTCTATCGGGCCATCCTTCGCCAGCCCGACCTGACTGAGGAACAGGCGCTTCGCCTGACCGCAATCGACGAGCGGCGTTCCGAGCTCGAAACCGAGATGCAGGACGAGTCTCTCCTCGAAGAAGACTTCAAGTTGCTCGACCAGGAAGATGATCGCCTGATCCAGGAGGCCGAGGCGATCGAGAACCGCGCACCCGTTCTCCCGGACGAACTGAAAGCGCATGTCGGCGCGTTCCTGCTCCTCACGCCGCAGGGTGCGATGGTACTCGACACCCAATATTACAGCGAGCAGCAGATCCTCAGCGAGGAGCCCGCTGACGACGAGGGCAGCGAGGGCGAGGATGGCGAACGGTCGTCAGGTGGTTTCCGCATCGGCGGCCCCAAGCCGTCCGAGCCGAGCCATCGCCCCGAGGCCGTGGCGCCGGGGGGCAAGCCGCTCAGCTCCCGCCTCTATGACGAACTGGCGATGCAACGCCGTGACATTCTCGCGTCCTGCCTCCTCGCCCAGCCCGCACTGGCGCTCGACTATGGGTTGTTCGTGATGGTCGATGCCCGGACCAAGACGTCGAGCCGCTACACCTACAACTCGACGAAATACGGAACCACGATCCGCGCGAGCGGGCCGCAGGACCCGAACACCGGCGACATGCCCACGTCGCGCGCGCGGGACTATCTGGCGGAGGCTCATGAAAGTCTCGACGCGGGCTGGACCGAGCACGAAAACGAAGTCGAACGCTTCGAGGGCTTCCGGGCGCTCGACGATGACAGCAAGGCTAACTGGCTTGCCTACATCGTGGCGATCTCGCTCGAGGCGAAGCCGGGCATCAGCAACGAGCAGATCCCCCTTCACAACCGACTGGCATCGATCCTCGAAATCGATGTCGCCAGCTGGTGGCGCCCGACGTCGGAGAACTTCTTCGACCGGGTGAACAAGGGCAGTATCCTCAGCCTTCTCGACGAAGTGGGCGGGCCCGCGCTCAGCGGCCGGCATGCCTCGCTCAAAAAGACCGAGATCTCAGCGAGCTGCGAGAAGCTCTTCGCAGGCGACACAATCGTCGAAGCTGAGGTCAAGGAAGCGGCCCTCGCCTGGGTACCAAACGCGATGCGGTTCCTCGACAGGCAGCCCGAGGACGTCGTCATCGAGGCCGATGAGGCAGAACATGACGAAGACGATTCGGGCGGTGTTGCCGACGCGGCCGCTGACTCGTCCCAGGCTGGCGACGAGGTGCTCGAACCCGCTGCCTGACCGCTGAGCGGGGCGGGGCCGGCGGCGTGCCGGCGGTTCCCGCCCCATCACTCGTCCTCCTGCTGGGCACCAGTCCGCCGATGCACAGCACCGGCGGCCCCTTGTGCCCGTTTTCCGGAGCTGATCGTCATGTCCGCTACAGCGAAACCGAGCCGCGATGTCGCGGCAGAGATCACCAACCTTATCATCAAGAAGCTCGAGGAGGGCGTTCCGCCCTGGAGTCGTCCCTGGCGCGTCCAGGGAAGCGGTGGCCGGCCGCTCCGTCATTGCGGCACGCCCTATACTGGCATCAACACTTTTTACCTCTGGGCGATCGGCGACGCGCAAGGGTACCGGTCGCGCTACTGGATGACGTACCGCCAGGCCGAGGCGCTCGGTGGCCATGTCCGCCGCGGTGAGGTCGGCTCACTGTCGGTCTATTATTCAAGCTTCAAGAAGACCGAGGCGAACCCTGTCACTGGTGCCGAAAAGGAGCGAAGCATTCGCTTCCTGCGCCACTACATCGTCTTCAACGCCGACCAGATCGACGGCCTTCCAGCTCATTACTATCCGGCGATCGAAGATCCGGCGCCGATCGATCCTTCGCAGCATCAGGCGGCGATCGATGCCTTCTTCGAGGTAATCCCAGCCGAGGTCCGGCATGGCGGGGATCAGGCCTTTTTCACGCCCACCCTCGACTACATCCAGATGCCGCATCAGCGGACCTTTCGGACGATGGACCATTACGCATCGGTCCGGGCGCACGAGACCACCCATTGGACCGGCGGCACCAAGCGCCTGGCGCGCACTTTCGGGAAACGGTTCGGCGACAAAGCCTATAGTTTCGAGGAACTGGTTGCCGAGATCGGCAGCGGTTTGGTCTGCGCCCATCTCGGTCTCCCGAATGAGCTGCATGACAGTCATGCCAGCTATGTCGGCCACTGGCTGGGTATCCTGCGCGGCGACAAGACCGCCATCATCCACGCAGCGTCCAAGGCCGAGCAGGCATTCAACTACATGATCGCCTTCGGGGCCGATCCCGCCGCAGCCTCGCCGTCCGAGGCATCGGCCGAGGGCGATGAGCTTTTGGCCGAAGCAGCTTGAAGGAGGCTGGCATGACTCTCGAGATCCAAATGCTCGCCTGTCTTTCAACCGGACATGTCGATGAGCAGACCGCGCGCGAACTCGATGCTCTTGTCGAAAACCCTCTTCCGGCAGCAGCCCGCGACGTCCCCGACATTTGGCAGGGCCAGATCGTCGCCGAGCGCTGGCAGCAATATGGATGGTTCGTCTGGGTCCGATCCCCGGGCCGCGACGCCATGCCGTCCTCGCTGCGCGCCTGCCTCGCGCTCGCTGAGGCCGCGGGCGCCACGTGGATCCAGTTCGACCGCGACTGCGCGCCGATCGACGCGCTGCAGGTCCACGACTGGTAGTTTTCAAAGCTTATACCAAGGAGACCCGGCATGGGCTGGCTCACAATGTCGCGTTACCACATGGGCGGCCACGCGACCGCCAAGGCGTATCTCGATGCACAGTTCACCTACAGCCGTGACGTGGACGGCGTCGCCAAAGGGTTGAAGCTGCTAGCCTCATCCTGCCCGCAGAACCGGACCTATTACGCCGCCGCCCAGGTCATGGTCGATGGCGTTGGCGGAGAGGTCTTTGCGATCGTCTGCAAGGTGACCTGGAATCCAAAGAGCAAGACCGGCGAGCATTTCGGTTACAAGGACATGGATGAATCGATGGGACCGTGTGAGGACAACTGTCCTGCCCATATCCTCGAACTCCTGACCCCGACCGACAAGGAGCACGCGCTCGACTGGCGTCGGCGCTGTCGCACCAATCTCGAGCGGCGTGCCCGTAAGATCGAAGACGGCGACCGCATCAAGCTCGCCGCAGCCCTAACCTTCACGGACGGCCATGTCGGGGACGAATTCATCGTGGTGAGACGCGGCCGGCGGCTGAGCTTTCGCGACCCCGAGACCCGCACCGGCTATGCGATCAGCCGCTTCATGGAACGAGAATGGACGGTCGTTCCGGTAACCAAAGTCCATAAGACGATATTTGCCTGAGGCCGCGCGTCCGGGCCATGATGTCTGTGAAAAGGATTCGACATGTTTGCCCCAGCACCTTGGCTGTCGCCCAAACGCTATCTCCTGTGCAGCCGTGAAAATGCGCACCGCGTTGCATCCCGGCTTTTTGATGCGCAGCCTGGCCGCGTCAGCATCGTTCGTACCGGAAACCCTTTGCAACCATTTCACGTCTCAACTTCGCCATCGCGCGATGCACATGTCGAGGTTGAGATCGTGTCATGATGCGAGCGATGGTTCTCGCTGCGCTCGTCTTTGCCTGCTGCGGGGCGTCGGCCCAAGTGGCCGCTGACCAGAGCTTCAACGCCAAAGCGCGCGCGCTAGACGGCGACACCGTCGCCGTCGACTTCCGTCTTCTCGGCGTCGACGCCTTCGAACGCCGCCAGCAGTGCGAACGCCGTGGTGACTGCTGGCAGTGCGGAAAGGCGGCGCAGGACTTCGTCGCGAACTTGCTTCGTTCGAAGACGGCCGAAATCAGACTCACCTCATCAAGCACATACGGCCGCCCTGTGGCCACGGTGACCGTCGAAGGCAGCGACCTTGGAGAACGCCTGATTCGTGCCGGGCTCGCCGTCCCCGAGGCCCAATATCTTCGCAGTGATCCCCGCCGTGCCGCCCGCTACGCCGCCGCCTTTTCCCAAGCCAAAGATGCAAGGGCAGGGGCTTTAGCCGGACACTGGATCGAGCCTTCCAATTGGCGGCGTGGAGAGCGTCTTCAGTGCGAGCGCCGATCAGATTGACCCGTCCGTCTGACCTCAGGCCGTAAGCGAGGGATCGGCCCACCAGGAAGGCCCCTGTTCAAACTCGGCGTCGAGCTTGACCAACGGTCCATCGGGAGCGTCCGCCACATAAGGCTTGGCGAGCGGCATGCACCGACACTTCATCCGTCGAATTTCGCCCGCCACGCGTCCACGACGCTCCAGCAGATCTTCCAGCCATTCGAGGTCGTCGAGCATGTCGACCACACCCCGACCCGCAAGACAGAAATAGATACAGCGCTGGAAATCGTCCGCGCCGTCATTGGCGAGTATCTCGGCGAGCTTTCGCTTGGCCGCTAGATCGCCCTCGTGCGTCCAGGCGATCGCCTCACGAAGTTCACGAACCGAGTAATAGGCGTCCTCGACGTCCATGCCGATGGCCGCGTTCGCGATCATGCGACGTGTCGGCCGGTTGTCGGCATCCAAGGCGGCGTCTCGCAGCGTGATGTCGAGATCAAATCGATCGTGAAAAACGGTCTTCTTCATCGCAAGTCTCCAGCGATCGGGAACGTAACGTGAACACGTGCGCCGGTCAAGCGCATGACTGCTCACCTCCGGAGGGCCATCATGCCGATCGACATCATCGTTGGGCTTCCGCATCTCCGCGAGGGCCCCATCCTCCAGCGCGCCCGGGCGCTGCAGACCACCGCTCTCATTTCGGCCAACGGCCTCTCCCGCTGGGCTGCCAAAAGAGGTTGGCGTGAATGGAGCGGTTGGCGAACCGAACAGCTCGGCAACGCAGTCGGCCTAGTAGGTCTCTGTCTCGATTCTGCCGGCTTTGTCGCTGCCTCGCGCTACGGCGGCTTCCCATGGACGCTGGCCGACTATGTCGCTCTCGCGGCAGCCCACCCCTTCCAATGGTGGGCAAGCGCTGACTATTGCGTCGAGCACGAAATTGCCGCCGATCGCGAGGAAGTGACGGATCGCTTGTCGCGCACCATCCGCGCCAATCGCGACTGCTGGCGACTGGCCGGCGACCACGGCATCGCCGAAAGCATGATGCCGGTCATTCAAGGCCGCAGTCCGACCGACTATGAGCGCTGTGCCGACGCGCTGAGCGGGTTGTTTCGCCCGGGCGCGCTGCTGGGCGTCGGCAGCATGTGCCGACGCGATATCCATGGTCCCGAAGGTCTGATCGCGGTGATCGACCACCTTGATCGCGTCCTGCCAGCAGGAATCCGGCTGCATGCATTTGGGGTCAAAGGGACTGCGCTCCCGTTTCTGCTTCCCTATCGCCACCGCGTCGCATCGATCGACAGCCAGGCTTACGGCGTCGGCGCGCGGCGCGCAGCGTTGCGCGGTGGCACCAGCAAGACCGACGCGTTCGTCGCCAATCATCTCGAGCAATGGGTTGATGCGCAGCGCGCTCGGTTGAAAGAGGGGCCTCGCCAGCTTCCTCAGATCCGGCCAGCCCACCTCAGCCCGCTACTTGTCGACCCGTGGGAGGCGGCGATCGCTCAAGCGCGCGCTGAAATCCGGGACCTGATCGAAGCCGGAGAGCTCTTAGGTCCGGTCCTCTGATCTGTCTCATTAGGAACGGATGCGGAGAGGGATCAGGCCGACCGCCGCGCTAACCCAAAGAGCTGGCGGTGGTCGGCCTGATCCCTCGCTTGGCGAGGCGCTCGACTTAAGCGATCGACTGCGATGCCAGATCGGGGGCGGCATCCTGCTTTGCCGCCTCCGCCTTCCGCTCCGAATAGCGGTCGACGAGCTGCACGGCGTGCCCACGGGTGAGCACGGTAAAGCGCACCAGCTCCTCCATCACATCGACGATGCGGTCATAGTAACTGGAGGGCTTCATGCTACCGGCTTCGTCGAACTCCTTGTAGGCCATCGCCACGCTTGACTGGTTGGGGATGGTGAACATCCGCATCCAGCGGCCGAGCAGCCGGAGCGTGTTGACCGCGTTGAACGACTGCGATCCGCCCGACACCTGCATCACCGCCAGCGTGCGGCCCTGGGTCGGGCGCATCCCCTTCATCTCCAGCGGCAGATGGTCGATCTGCGCTTTCATGATACCGGTGATCTGGCCGTGACGCTCCGGGCTGCACCACACCATGCCCTCCGACCACATGGCATGGTCGCGCAGTTCATGGACGGCGGGATGATCGTCGCCCTTCACCTGATCGGGCAACGGCAGGTCGGTCGGATCGAAGATGCGCGTCTCCGCCCCGAAGAACTGGAGCAACCGTGCCGCCTCCTCGACTGCGAAACGCGAGAAGGACCGTTCGCGCAATGAACCATAGAGCAGCAGGATACGCGGCGGTGGATCGCCCGCACCAAGCCCGAACGCGGGCCGCTCATGGACATAGCGGAGATCGAGCGCCGGCAGATGATCCGGGTCGGTCAACTCGCTGATACGGGTCAAGCAGCGGCTCCCTTCTCATACCAGCCGCGTGTCCGCTTCACGATCGCCACGACCGACAGCATCACCGGCACCTCGACCAGCACGCCAACCACCGTGGCGAGCGCGGCGCCGGACTTGAGGCCGAACAGGCTTATTGCGGCGGCCACCGCCAGCTCGAAGAAATTGGACGCGCCGATCAGCGCGGCGGGCGCCGCCACGCACCATGCGACGCCAAAACGGCGGCTCAGCCAATAGGCCAGCCCGGCATTGAAATAGACCTGTACCAGAATCGGCACGGCGATGAGCGCGATCACAAAGGGCTGCGCGACGATTGCCTCGCCCTGGAAGCCGAACAGCAACATCAGCGTCGCCAGCAGGGCGGTGAGCGACACCGGCCCGAGCCGGGCCAGCAGCCGGTCAAGCGCGGCCTGTCCGCCTGATGCCAGCACGGCGCGACGGACGAGCTGCGCGACGATCACCGGCACGACAATGTAGAGGCCGACCGAGAGCAACAGCGTATCCCACGGCACCGTCACCGAGGCGACGCCGAGCAGCAGCCCGACCAGCGGTGCGAAGGCGAACACCATGATGAGGTCGTTCAGCGCCACCTGGCTCAACGTGTAATTGGGTTCGCCGTCGCAGAGGTTCGACCACACGAACACCATTGCCGTGCAGGGCGCAGCCGCCAGCAGGATCAGCCCGGCGATATAGGACGGCGCTTCGCCCGCCGGCAGCAACGGCGCGAACATCCAGCCCAGGAACAGCGTGCCGAGCAGCGCCATCGAGAAAGGCTTGACCGCCCAATTGATGAACAGCGTGACACCGACGCCCTTCCAATGCTGGCGCACCGATCCCAGCGCGCCGAAGTCGATCTTGAGCAGCATCGGCACGATCATCAGCCAGATCAGCACCGCGACGACGAGATTGACCCGCGCCACCTCGGCGGAGGCAATCGCGCCGAACAGGCCGGGCAACATATGGCCGAGCGCGATCCCAGCAACGATGCAGAGCGCCACCCACAGGGTCAGATAGCGCTCGAAGAAGGAGATGCCGGGACGAGCCGGCGTGGCGTCGAGAACGGTCGCCATGCCTCAGATCACCCGCGCGCCGGCCGCATCGACGACCTGTTGGCCGTCCTCCTTGGCGAATGCGCCCTGTTGCGGTGCGGGTAGCAGGTCCAGTACCGCCTCCGAAGGGCGACACAGTTTCACGCCGAGCGGCGAGACGACCAGCGGCCGGTTGATGAGGATCGGGTGTGCCATCATTGCGTCGATCAGGGCTTCATCTGACAGCGAGGGATCGCCCAGGCCTAGTTCGGCATAGGGCGTGCCCTTCTCGCGCAGCAGCTCGCGCGGCGTGATCCCGGCGCGCGCGATGAGCTGGACCAGCAATGGCCGCGACGGTGGGGTCTTCAGATATTCGATGACATGCGGCTCGATCCCGGCATTGCGGATCAGGCCCACCACGTTGCGCGACGTGCCGCACTCCGGGTTGTGATAGACGATGATGTCGGTCACGCCGCATCTCCCCGGCGAGTGGTCGAGCCTTCGGTATGGCCGATCTCGCGCAGCTTGGCGGTCAGCGCCGTGGCTTCGAGCTTGTCGATCGGCAGCGAGATGAACAGCCGGATACGGTTTTCCAGATAGTTCAGCGCCATCACGAAAGCGCGTTCGCGCTCTATGTCACCGCCCTGGACATGGCTTGGATCTTCGATGCCCCAATGGGCCGTCATTGGATGGCCGGGCCATACCGGGCAGACTTCACCGGCTGCGTCGTCGCAGACGGTGAACACGAAATCCATGACCGGCGCACCGGGCCGGGAAAACTCCTCCCAGCTTTTCGAGCGCAGGCCCTCGGTCGGATAGTCGAGCCGTTCCAGCAGTGCGAGCGCGTCGGGGTTAACCGCGCCCTTGGGATAGCTCCCGGCCGAGAAGGCATGGAAGCGACCTTGGCCGAGCTTGTTCATGGCGCTCTCGGCGAGGATCGAGCGTGCCGAATTGCCGGTGCAGAGGAACAGGACGTTGAACACGCGATCGGTGGACATGGCAGTCTCCGTCAGCAGCAGGGGACGAGTTCGGCGACGAGCGGTGCACACAGTTCCGGTTTTCCGGCGCAGCAGTCCTTCACCAGAAAGAGGGTCAGCGCGCGCAGCGCATCGAGGTCGGCGCAGTAGATGATCGACCGGCTTTGCCGCTCGGACTTCAGCAGGCCCGCGCGCGTCAACGCGGCGAGGTGCGCGGACATCGTGTTCTGAGGAACGTCGAGCGCTTTTGCGATCTCGCCGGCGGGCAATCCTTCGGGCTCGTGGCGCACCAGCAACCGAAATGCGTCAAGGCGTGTGCCCTGCGCGAGAGCGGCCAGGGCCGTGATAGCCGAATCAGTATCCATATATCCGAGATAGTGGATATATGGATGAATTGGAACAGGCGTCGTGTCGCCCGGCCCAAAAAGTGCTCGCTCAGCCGACTGTCCGAACTGGAAAGGCCGGGCTGATGCTAGAATAACCGCCCTGATCCCGCGTGCGTGAGGCGGAGGTGTGATCCATGGTGACGATCATCCGTGCCGTTCCAGGTGAGCCCGGCATTCCCGCCGGGTTCCCCATCCTGTTCGACGCGAACATGGCCATCATCGAGCCGGCCTTTGCCTATCTGCTCGAACATGCCGAGGTTCATGGCCACTCCCAGGCCTCGGAGACGGTACGGACCTATGGCGAGCACCTGTATGAGTGGTTCGATGCGCTCGAGCAGTCCAACATCAAATGGGATGTCGCTGACGAGCATATACTCGCAGCTTATCGATCCCGAATGCTCGAAGGGCCGAGCCAGCATACCGGGCGGCCGTTTGCCCGCTCCACCATCAATGCCCGGGTTGCCACCGTCTATCGCTTCTATTCCTGGGCCCTCGATCACGACTTCATCCGGCATCGCGCGTTCCCGCGACCGTTGCAGACACGGCAGGGCAGGGGACCGCGTGTTGGGCCACAGATCAGACGCCGTTCGACCGGGAGCCTCACGGTCTCGGTCCCGGAGCAACTGCCACGACCAATGCGCCCCGATGAGCTGGCAAGGCTGTTCGCGCAGCTTGCGCCGACCGCGCGCCTTGCAGGGGAGTGGGCGCTGTGCGCAGGCCTTCGACGCAAGGAACTATGTGCTCTGGCGGTCGATCAGATACCGGATAGCTGGTCGCTTCACCCGGAAGAGACGCCGCTTGTAGGCGTGCCGCTCAGCATCACCAAGGGCGACCGGCCGCGAACGGTCTATCCGCCGGTTCGCCTGCTTGATCGCACGCACTGGTATATCGGAGAGGACCGGGCCCGGATCGTGCGGCGCGCGCGCAATGCCGATCCCCGCTACAGGGCGCCGCCCAATCTTCTCCTGAATGAACATGGCCGTGCGATGACGCGCAAACGCCTGACGGCGCTTCTGTCCGAGGCGTTCGCGGCCGCTGGGTTGCCCGGCACGCTGCATTGGCTCCGTCACACCTTCGCGATGGTGATGCTCACGCGGCTTCAGATCCAGGCTCGTGCCAATCCGGCGCTGAATCCGCTGAAGATCGTCCAGGTTCTGTTGGGCCATGCCTCGATCGCGACGACCGCCATCTACCTGCGCTGCGTCGAGCTGTACGAACCCGATATCAACGAGAGCCTTGCCTGGCTCTACGGCGAAGCGATCAACGATGCTGGCTGAGGGACGGATCGACCGCCGTATCGCGATCGATCGAGCATCGACCGCGCAAGCGCCAGATGATCGACGCTTCTCCTTTCGTGATGAATGGGGACAGGTCGTGCAGACGTTCGATCCGGTCGCCCTCGACATGCCACATGACCTCACCTGCGCCTTTGTCGAGGCGTTCAGGGTTCATGATGCCGGATCTTCGATCTCCACACGACGCGGACGCTGGAGAGTGATCCGGCGCTTCGGTCGCTTCCTACGCACAGAAGGCGTAAGCTGTGCTGCTGATGTGAACGCCGGCACGATCCGGCGCTACATTGATGCGCTGGCACCCTCGATAGAAGGCCGCCAGCTCAGCCGAGCCACGATGGCTCAACGCTTCGCCAGCCTGAAACCATTGCTCGAGCGCATCGAGCAGACCGATCCGGATCTGTTCGGGAGCGCGCTCGCCATCCCCTACAGCCCGTTCCCCAGCACGGGGTGGGCGCCAGAACCCAAAGCCCGGCTCACGGCAGCGGAAATGAAAACGATCCTCGCGGCCGCCTATGAAGAGATCGACATCGCATGGGCGCGGTTCCAGCGCGGCCAGAAGATCATCGCCTCTCCCCAACCCCCGGAGGGAACTGGTCCGAGAGAGGCGCTCGCGCGCTGGGTGTGGAAACTCCACCGGATCGGCGGCGGCATCGCTCCGAGCGGCGAGGCAATCCGCGCTGCCGGGATCAACCCGAACTCGCTCGAGCATCATGGACGTCAGGAGGCGATCGCTCAGCATTATCACCTGACCTCGCACACGATGGGGCCGTTCTTTGTCGCGCTGGCGATCCAGCTTGCCGCCAATCCCCAGCCTCTTCGGGCGATCCGCCGCGACTGCCTCGTGCCCCATCCACTCGATGATCATCGGGTCATGGTGGAATGGCTCAAGCAGCGGGGCGGTCGAACTCCGAAAATGCAGCGTCGGTCCTTCGACCGCCGTAAAATGCGATCCGCACCGCGTCTGATCGAAATGCTGCTGGCGATGACCGAGCCGCTGATCGAGCATGCTCCGCCTGAAGAACGGGAATGTCTGTTCCTGATCCGCTATCTGTCGCGGGCCTATTATCGCAGGCACGACTATCCTGCCGGCCTGATCGCGCCCGACAGCATCCCCGGGTTCATCAATCGCTTCATCGGCCGCACCAACAGGCGGATCGAACGCTGGAACACCGCACATCCGGAGCAACCGAAACCACTGGTGCCCAAGTTCACGGCCTCGCAACTACGCGGCAGCGTCGCCACGGAGCATTATCTGGCTTCTGGCGGCGACCTGCGCGCGGCAGGGACGGTTCTCAATCACGCCAGCCTCGTCACGACCGATCGCTACGTCGAGGGACCGGCCGCACGGAAGCTCGAGCAGGAGACGATCGCGCGCCTTCAGAAGCTCATGGTAGCCTGGGTCTGCGGACCCGACCGGAAGGAGCCCGCCCGCCACGGCCCGGTAACGGCATTGTTCGGGCATCGTTGTCTGGCGCCTGTCGAACAGGGCGCTGACGGAAATCCGCATCTCTGTCCGAGACTGCGAGGTTGCCTTGCCTGTCCGGGGCTGATCGTTCCGCTTGATGTCGAGCGGTTCGCGCGCGTGCTGCAAGCTCGCCGGCATCTTCTCGACGCCCGCGATCAGATCGATCCGGCTCGCTGGGCGTTGTTCTATGCGCCCAGCTTGCAGGTGCTCGAACATGATCTTCTTCCGGCGTTCCCGCCCGACTTGAGGGAGGAGGCAGAACAACGGGCCGCGATGCTCCCCGATCTCCCGGAACTGGAATGAGCGTTCCGCTCCTCGCCTTGCCGCAGGCCTCGCTGCGCGTCTCTCCGCACTCGATGTTCGGCGACGACCATTGGCAGATGGCGACAGGCGTCGTGGGTCAGCGGGACACCACCTTCCGCGTCGACTGGGGGTTCACACTGCCCGACGGAAGCCGGTTCAACGAGCCGCATTGGCGGACGCTGCGCGAGGCGAGCAAGCATCTGCTCTGGTCGATGCACAGCGATCCACCTCCCGGTCGATCCGCGCTCTCGTTACGTTCGCTTGGAACGCAGGGAACGCTCCAGCGGGTCGTGCTGGAATGGATGGCGGGCCGCGGCCTGGCTCGATGGTCGGAACTGGATGACGAGGCCATCCGGCATCTATTCGATGATCTCGCCCAGCGCCCGAGAGACAATGGCACGATGGCGCTATCGACCGCGAGCAACTACCGCACGCTGCTGCGGGCGTTTTACCAACAGCGTGAGAAGCTTCCCGACACCCCGAAATCCGCGCCGCCTGCGCTCAATGAGCTGGGCCGTTGGCGCCCGGTCGAGCGGTGGCCCTATACGCCTGATGAAATCGCAATGCCGCTCGTTGCGGGAGCGCTCCATCTCATCGGCGAGCCAGCCGATACCATCCTTCATATGCGTGACGACATACAGGCGCTGCACGATGCGGCTTCCGCAAAAGGGCATGCAAAACCGGGGCGTTCCAGGCGCATACGCCGATACCTGCACGCTGCTCCACCGATCGAGTTTGTTCCTGGGCAGGCTCAGCCGCTGACGGTCCAGCCGATGCTCACCTTCAATGGCATGGTGGCCCGTCTCTACGAGGCTTGCTTCATTGTCCTCGCCTATCTCGTTGGGCCGCGCGCTTCGGAAATCCTATCGCTGGAAGCCGGTTGCATCGAGCGGGTGCAGGGCGAGCAGCAGGAGATGTTCGCCTATCTGACCGGCACGATCCGAAAGGACGCTCCAGGAGACGGAGTGCCGCATCGCTGGATCGCCCCCGAACCCGCCGTTCGCGCCATCGAAGTTCTTGAGCGCCTATCGGCACCATGGCGAGCGATCGACGGCCGACAATATCTCTGGCTGCTCCAGGTCCGCCCGGGGAGCGCGATCCGAACCTCGGCATTGCCGATCGAGCCGCTCACCAGTTCGGCTATGAATATACGCCTGAATGACGGCATTGGGGCCGCGCTTCGCCTTCCCGAAATCAACGGTGAAAGCTGGAGGCTTGCCACCCACCAGGGCCGCAAGACCTTCGCGCGGTTCGTGGGCCGGCGCGACAGGACCGGTCTCGCGGCATTGGCCAAGCATCTCGGGCATGTGACCCGCGCCATGACCGACCGCGCCTATGTCGGCACGGACTTCGAGCTGGTTGAACTGGTCGACGCCCAGGCGGCACGAGAAACCCGCGCCGCGCTCGAAGAGTTGCTGGTCGCGCCTCGCCTGGGCGGCAAGGCGGGGCGCGATCTTGCGGCGCGATCGCCGTTCCGCGGTCGCACGCACGATGGCGACCTCGATGCCTACATCACCCGCCTGTTGGCCGATACCGACATCAGGCTCGGCGTCTGCGACTGGGGCTACTGTCTCTACCGTCGGGAGACGTCTGCCTGCCTCGGGTCCGACAAAGAGCCCAATCCCGTTCTCCGCACGCAGGGCACATGCGTCACTTGCGCGAACTTCGCGGTGAGCGAACGTCACAAGCCGGTCTGGGAAGCCCGCCTGAAACGAAACCTGGCTCTCCTGGAAAGAACCGACCTTGACCCTGAAAGCCGAAATCTGGCGATCACGCGGGTCGAGGAGAGCCGCCGCGTGATCGACGATCTCGATTTGCAGCCCGCCGATGGCAACCTCGGCTGATACGCCCCAAGGGCGTCGCCGCGAGCGGGTCGCTACCCGCCTGCGGGAAGCTCTCGCCGTGTTGCGCGCCGATCCTGAATCCGAAATCTCCGTTGCGGCGCTGGCCCGGCACGCCGGCATCGGACGCAATGCGCTCTACACCAATCATCGCGCTGTGCTTGAAGATCTCCGTGCCCTTCAGGCTGAACGATCTCCGGCTTCGGGTCAGGATGAGGTTCCAAAGCTGGATGGAGGAAAGGGGGAGGCGGAGGTGCGGATCCGGGTGCTGGCCACCGAGAATGCCTCTCTCTTGCGGCGCGCGTTGATCGCGGAGAGCCGCGCGAAGCGGTTGGAGGAGCGCAATGCCGACCTTGTCCGCGAGCTTCGGGACCGACGCAATGTTGCTATGCTGCCGATCGCCCCGCCGAATGCGTCCGAAGAATAGCCGCGCGCGGGGCTAACCAGACGTCCGGTTAGCGAGCGCGCCCGAAAACCCTTCAAGGTCAGCCAACTGGACCTAATCGGACAGGCCGAACCAGACCTAAGATCTCGACCATGACGAGCTGACTGCGCCGTGGATCGAGCAATGGGCGGCTGACATCTACCGGGACAGTCTCGCCGGCTGAGAGAGGGAAGGGGGGCTTTGAGGTCCGATCAGGGGGTGGCCGAAGCTGCTCTCGAACGCCGAGGAGCTGCCCGCGATGCCCACCGCTCTTTATCAAGATCACGATGTTAGTCCGCTGCATGGCGCAATCCGGTGAGCGCGCGGTCCTCCAAGCCCGAGGTGCGCAATCCGATCCTCGCCCTACCGTCCGTGGCGCGCTTGCGGGCGCTCAATCCTGAAGCGCGTCTCGCGCTTCAGGACATTCTGCTCGAGATCCAGAGCGATGCTCGCCTGCGCGCGGAAAAGAGCTGGCGCAGTCGCAAGCCGCCGGTCGCGGCTTACTGGGCAGCCTGCGCCGTCTACGCCGGCCACATTGCGCGTTCAATCGGGCCGGGGCGTGGCCGCCGGCCTCGCGCGAGCGTCGCGCTGCATCCCAATGAGGAGATCACACCATGTTGATCGAACTGCGCAAGCTCAGGATCATCAAGGCCCTCTCAGAAGAGACGCCATGCTACACCGCAGAGATCTGGATAGACGGTGCGCTCGCCTTCCACGCGAGTAATCGCGGCCACGGAGGCGCCGACGACTATCGCCAGGTCAGGGCGATCACCGAGGCCGAGGTCAATAGCTGGCTCAGGGTCAACCGACCGACGCGCTCGTTCCACGGCATGTCGTTCGAGCCGGATCTCGAAAACGAGATCGCGCGCCTGATGGACGAAGCCGAGCATCTCGGGCTGCTTCGGCGGCGCAGGCGCACCAACGTCATCACGATCGAGGACGGGGAGGTCTATACCTATCCGTTGAAAGGCCGGCCCGCGGCAACGCTCATCGCTGCAATACGGGCCAAAAAACCGGACATCGAGATCGTAAACGAGACCGGCGAGGCCGGCCTTGCACGGGCCGTGCGGGTCCTGCTCGCAAAGGCATCGGATCACCAAGAAGGGTGACGCGCGATCTGCCGGACGCTCCTGGCCGATGGCCAGCGATCGATTGAAAAGGGGAGGGGGAGGGGCCGAGCGAGCGGATTTGCGCTCGAGACCGGAGGCCCACCCCATGCACTATGAAGTCGCAATGCGTCACCAACAGGCGCTTGATCCCAGCGCACTGACCACCATCGCTGCCGCGCTCCATGCGATCGATGCGGCCATCACCGACTGCCGCAACGCCGGCAAGGACAGTGAAACGGACCCGGCCGTTATCCTTCTTGCACGCCACCTGGGCACCGTCTGCGCTCGCGCTGCAGACGACACGATCCTCCGCCGGACCTGTATCGACCAGATTGCAGAGATCCGCCGGCATCCCGTTTTGCGCACGCTCGCTTATCGCGGCGTCAGCTATGACGAGGCAGCCAAGCGCGTCTTTCATGCAGAAGGCCGGGCTGCGATGCGCCGCCTCGCCGAGGCCTTGGAACTAGACGAGCGCAGCTTCGACATTCGCTCGAACAAAGCCGGACCTGCCGTCTCTGGCGAGATCACGCTGCACGGCGAGGAGCTCTGGGTCCGGCTTTCGCTCGGTTGCATGGGGCCGGATACCGAAGTTGCCTTCCGCCAGGTACGCGGTCGCGACGATCACTGCGGTGACCGCAATCGGTGGGCATCCATCAACGAGCTGCTGGCGCCCGACCGCTTCGCCGCACGTCTTCGGCGCGAATTGCGCCTAGCCGCCCCCACTGGCCAGCCGGCGCGGCTCTTCGCCTGATCCCCACCGCAGGAGTATTACGATGGCCGTTTACCAGTCCGTACCGGCATGTCCGGCTGTGCCGCCGATCCTTTCTGCGATGCCTAATCTGGCAATCGACTCGGAGATCATCGATGCGATCCGCGCTGGCGCCCGGATCGTCTTCAATGTTTCAGGCGGCAAGGATTCCAGTGCGGCCATGTTCGCGGTCAATCTCTACCTTGACCTTCTCGGGCATCCGCGCGCCCGACGCATGGCCATCCACGCGGATCTAGGGCGGGCCGAATGGGCGTCCACACCCGCGACGGTGGCGCGCATCACCGCGCTTGCGGGCATGCCGCTTACCGTTGTTCGACGGGCGGCAGGCGACCTCGTCGACCGCTGGATCCAGCGCTTCGAAAACGCCAAGCGGCGCTATGAAGCGCTGGAAACCTATAACCTCATAGGCCCCTGGTCTTCGGCCTCACTTCGGTTCTGCCAGTCGGAGATGAAGGCGGCAGTCATCGGCCCGGCGGTGGCGCGGATGTTTCCCGGTGAACGCATCATCTCGGTGCTCGGTCTGCGCCGCGACGAGAGTCACAACCGCTCCGCGATACCCGTCGCCAAGGCAGATCACCGTCATGCCAAGGCCGGAAACCGCCGGGGGACGATCATGTCGCTCTGGCATCCGCTCGCCGACTGGACGGCCGGCGACGTATTCCGAGCGCACCAGCTCCTCGGCATCCCGCTGCACGAGGCGTATACCGAGTGGGGCTCGACCCGCTTGTCATGCCGATACTGCATATTTGCCTCGCTCCACGACCTCCAGGCTTCAACCGCAGCGCCGCCGAATGGCGAAGTCTACCGCGAGCTGGTTGGCATCGAGGCACGCTCGACCTTTCCGTTCCAACCGACACGATGGCTGGCCGACGTCGCACCGCAGCTGCTCGGTCCCGCCCTCCACTCAGACATAGTCCGCGCCAAGGCCGACCAGGCGGAGCGTCGGCGCATCGAGGCCGCAATGCCGGCGGGCTTGCGCTATGTTGCCGGTTGGCCGCCACGCCTTCCGTCACGCCCCGAGGCCGAGGACATCGCAGCGGCGCGGCGCCCGATCCTTGCGCGCCACCGTCTCGAAGATCGCTATCCGTCGGTTACCACCATTTTGGACCGATTCTCAGAATTGATGGCGATCGTCGCCCGAAAGCGCGCTGCATGATCAGAATCACGGCGAAAGTCGGTCGCTTCGAGATCTCGACGTCCGTTGATCCCGTCGCCCCGCTGGGCTGGCGCTTCTGGACGCTCGCCGGATTTCCCGGTGATCCGGTTGAGCCACGGCCCTATGGCGGCTTTCGCCGCTTGCCGCTCACGCTCGTCGCGATCGACGGCCAGCCCCGCTGGCTCTGCGCGATGGAGCTGGACCGCTCGTTCCGCCTCCTAAGCAGCCACGACCTCTTCCCCTGCGCGCGACAGCGGGGAGTCGATGACTTCGCTCAGGCAATATCGAACAGCATGCGCAGCAGCCCAGGCCGCTCTGAAAAGGACCGCCCATGATGGAAACGACCCGCAACCTGTGCTGGCGGGAACGTCGCGCCCCACGCCCTTCACCTTTCTCATGATCGAGCTTGCCTCTGGCGAAGGGTGCGACGGCGCGGCGGAGGCCGCGCGCCGGCTTGAAATGGCGACGGGCGCCATCCAGGGCGTCGCCCAGGCCATCCAGCGCACGGGGTCGTCCGCGCGCTGAAAAGAGAAGGGGGGCTGAAGAGGCGGCAATTTGCCGCCTTTCAAGCCCGAGGCCTCCCAATGTCTGTCCTGTCTCCCCACCGACCCGCCGATTTGCCGAGGCAGCCCGACAGGCTCCTGGCTGGCGCACCGGCGCCGATCGTCCTCGCCTATGGCATCGGCGTCGATTCCACCGCGCTGC
>NZ_RWKS01000039.1:0-18786 GCF_003985085.1 Sphingomonas sp. TF3
ACTATGCCGCTGCACCGAGCATGCCCGCGACCCCGCGGCCGGCACCGCCGATGCCCACCGCGGCGCTCGCGCGTCTGCTGCGGCTGTGTCCCTGCCTGTTCAATCAGATCGATGTGGCACCCACACCACGCGCAATCGTCCACTTCTGCGAACTTACCCTGGGCCAAGAAATCACGGCGGCGAACGTGCATGCCGCCTTCATGGTCCAGCACCCGAACCTGCCTCCCGGCTTCAATCCGGGTCCGATCAAATCCTGTGGCAGCGGTGGTGCCATCATGGAGATGCTTTGCAGCGAGGTGCTGACTTCTGCCGGCATCCCGGCCATGTCCCCGGAAACCAGAGGCTGGCCCCAGTGGGAGATGCCGGGGCATGTTCTCCTGAACGAAGGGAAAATGTCGAGCCTCCAGGCACTCGGCGACATCCTGATCCCGTGTGCACCGACCAACCTGATAATCTCGGTCAAGAGCGAGGTGGCGCGCGAACGTCTGCTGTACTCGGCCAATTCGATCGAAGGCATCGGATTCGGCTTCTTCAAGGAGCCGGAGGAGTTCTGGACCAGCTCCAGGATGAGCCTCTACAAGCGAATGGGCTTCACCGCGATCTACATGCCGGACGGCACGCATCAGGCGGTGATGGATCACGTCCTGGCGGCCGGCGAGGAGCGCCACGCGATCAACATCAACGGGACCGAACTGTACCGGCCGCTTTCCGTTTTCGCCACGGACATGCTGCGGGTGATCGGCAGATCGAGTGCTCTGCTATAGCCAAGAGATGGTCGCAGGTGACTAGAACTAAGCAAGTAAGCCACTAACCCACTAAGCGACTAAGCCCACGAGAGTAACCTGTCGTATGGGCGTGCGCGCCCGTACCGGGCCGCGCTCTATCTCCGCTGCGCTCCGATCAAGCCGCCGTGCGGCGTCTTGCCCCATGCGGGTGACGATCGCTCGCGCGGGCGGGGCATGCCCCGCATTGAGGACGCCGGCGTTGCCGGCGAAGATCCTGCCAGGAGGGGAAAGGGAGCGCCGCCCCCTCTCCCCAGCAACGGCAATCAGCCGGGCCGTGGCTCGCTGCGCTGCGCCCGCACCACCCCGGCAGATTCCCGCTGCCCCCCTCTCCCCCGCTGTTCGCCACGAGGCAGGGCCGATGGCCGAGGCCATCGCCCGAGGGCGATTTGAGAAGGGAGACGACGACATGGAGCAGGACAACCGCGAGAGCTGGCTGAACCGGGTTGCGATCGGCATGGCCCCCCTGTTCGACGCGCTGGATGCCCCCTACCCGACCGCATCCGCGTTGCGATCGGCTTCACCAGCGCGGGCCGCAAGGGTAAGGCAATCGGCGAGTGCTGGGACAACCGTCGCAGCGCGGACGGCCATTTCGAAATCTTCATCCGCCCGGACCTTGCGCACGCGCCCGACGCCATGCCGGCGCAGATCGCCGCCATCCTCGCGCATGAGCTGGTTCACGCGGCGGTCGGCATCCCGGCCGGACATGGGAAGGCGTTTAAACGTATCGCGATCGGGCTGGGGCTGGTCGGGCCGATGCGCGCGACGACACCGGGCGATGCCTTCCTTGCCACGGTCGCACCGATCCTCTCCACCGCAGGCCACCTTCCCCATGCACGGCTCGATACGGCCGGCGAGACCACCGCGCCGAGAAAGCAGGCGGCGCGAATGCTCAAATGCGAGTGCCAGACGTGCGGCTACACGGTCAGGACCACGCGCAAGTGGCTGGAGACTGCCGGCGCACCGCTTTGCCCGATCGCGGGCCACGGCTCGATGCGTCATGAAACGCTGGAGCACGAGGACGTGGAACCACAGGATTAGAGATCGATAGGGCTAAGCGACTAAGCGGCTAGACGAATAAGCGACTAATGTCTATTAACCGCTTAGTCGCTTAACAGGAGTCGACCATGAGGACATGGGCCATCATCGCTCAAAAGGGCGGGCAGTCGAAGACGACGCTGGCGACGGGCTTCGCGGTCGAAGCGGCGCGGGAGGGCGCTGCCGTCGTGATCCTCGATGCCGACGACCGACAGGGATCGGCGCTCTACTGGTCCGAGCGGCGCGCGCTCGACGACGTGACGGTGAAGGACAGCAGCGTCGCCGGCCTGCCGCTGCACGTCACGCGAGGCCGGGCCAGCGGCAAGCTCGACCTCATCATCATCGACACGCCGGCGAACTCGAAGGACATCGCCATGCTTGCGGCCGAACAGGCCGATTTCGTCATCATCCCCGTAGCGCCGCGCGGACTGGACGTTCACTCGGTCCTGCAAACGGTCAAGCAGGTGCAGCAGGCCGGAACGCCATTCGCAGTCATCCTGACGCAGGTGCCGCATCAGGGCGGGGAGGGGGAGGAAGCCCGCGCGGGCTTCGCCGCAAAGGGCATCGCGATGTTCGACACCCGCCTTCATTTCCGCAAGGACTATTACCGCGCCACGCCGATCGGCCAGACCGCGGCCGAGCTGGAGCCGGATGGCAAGGCCGCGGCCGAGCTGCGCGCGGCCTATGACGAGGCTAAGCGACTAAGCGGCTATACGACTAAGCCAATAAGCGAGGTGGCGTGATGGCAAGGAAACCGTCAGCACTGGCGGGCATTTTCGATGACGAGCCGGAGGCACCCGCATCCGTGCCGCCGTCGGAGCCGACGCCGGCCCGCGCACCTGCGCGATCGGCATCCACGTCCAGAACCCGGCGCACGGCCGATGCGCCCGCGCCGCAACGTCGGAGCAGCCATCCCGGCAAGAAGCCCGTCCTGATCCATATTCCCGAGGACATGCACCGAACGCTGCGCCAGCTCAGTGTCGAGGAGGGGGGCGAGCCGCTGACCGTCGTGACGGAGCGCCTGTTACGGCAGTATCTCGTGCAGCGGGGCCACGCCAGGTTCGCGCCGTGAGCAAGCGCCGCGATCCCAATCCCGAGTTCGACCTGTTCATCCCGGCGCTGGGCGACCTTCCGCTAAAGGACCAGCGGGAGGTCATGGAGCGGCCGTTCTTTTCGCTCCAGAAGCGCAAGCGGTTGAAGCCGATCGAGTATCGCAGCCCGGACGGCGAGGCGTGGGTGCGCGTGCAGGCCATACCCGACTACGGCATGGCGACGATCTGGGATGCCGATATCCTGATCTGGGCGGCGTCCACCCTGAACAGGATGAAGCAGCAGGGGATCAACGATCTGCCGCGCACACTGACGACGACGCCCTACGACCTGCTACGCGCGATAAAGCGGAGCACCGGCGGCCGGGATTATCAGGAATTGCAGGCAGCGCTTCTCCGGCTCCAGACGACATCGATCACGACCTCAATCCGGGCGACCAAGCGCCGGCAGAAGGCCGGATTCAACTGGCTCGATAGCTGGACGTTCGACACGGACGCCGAGACGGAGCAGCCCCGCGGCATGACGCTGACCCTATCGGATTGGGTCTACGATGGGATCGTGAACGAGAAATCGCTCCTCACCATGCACCCCGATTATTTTCTCTTATCGGGAGGGCTGGAACGCGCGCTCTATCGGATCGCACGCAAGCACGCCGGCACGCAGCGCGGCGGGTGGCTGTGCAGGGTGGAGGTGCTGCGCGACAAGACCGGCAGCGACGCCAAACCCAAGGAGTTCAATCGCATGCTGCGGCGGGCGATCGAGGCCGATCAGCTCCCCGACTATGGCATGGAATTGACCGAGACGACCGACAAAAGCCCAGCCGTGTTATTCCGGCTGCGCGGCGAAGCCGAAGCCCTAGCCTTTGGTGAAAGGATGCGGGCGGAGGAGGAGCGGCACGCCCGCTTCGCCGCCGATCGCCAGCGCGCCGATCAGGTTGATGCTCACATGGACCGGCTTGCAGGCCGACGCTAACTATCGGGGTTTCACCCACCCTCAGTCCAACTATCGGGGGATGACACACCGTAGCGGTGCAGCCGCCGGGCAGCTTCGGGGGCACACGGGATGGCAGGAGGCCGGGTGCCTGTGGATAAGTGACATTCCCGGCAGCTTTTGGGTCGCGAACGGTCGGGGTTTCACACACCTTGGCTTCGGGGTTTCACACACCCCACTATCGGGGGATCACACACCGAATCACGGGGTTTCACCCACCAAGGGTCCGCTTAAGCCGCTGTAATCTAACGGGAAAATTCGCTTTTTTGCGGGCTTAACCTTCTTAACAATTCCTATTTAACAGAATCCTTTAACGTCAGCCCCCGACCACCGCGCGAACAACGAAGGGACCAATGGAATCGGCCTTCGGCCGATACCCCCTTCGTTTCGTGCCGCCTTCGGCGTCACAGGAGCGGCGCAAGCGCCGCGGGCTGGGCGGGAAAGAAGTGGGGACGGATGGCGACGGAATCGCTCGCCACGGCCGCCCAAGCGCGCCGTGAGGGCAGCAGAGGAGCTTTCGGGTAGTTCGGGATGCTTATCGCAGCGAAGGTCGCCAGCAAGGCTTAAATCAAGCCGGATCAAACAGCCCGGCAAACTCGCGCTGATCGTAATAGCGGATTTTCTCGACCGCGAGCGGGTGTTCGCCCTGGCGCAGCAGCAGGAGCTGGTCGGGCCGCATCCGCATGATTTCATCGGGCGTGGCAAGCCGGCGGGCGGAGACGTGTCCGCTGACGCTTTCCGAAGGGCCGGCGCGGTTTTCGCCCCAGCCGGTGCCGCGCGACGTGCTGACGGTATCGTATTCGATCGTGGTGTCGCCGATCGTGCGCGAGAGCATGTCGGCGGTGGCATGATCGTTCACCCCGAACGTCTGGATCACGCCCGCGTTGGACATGAAGGTGCCGGCCCGCTCGCCATAGGTGGCCTTGAGCTGGTGCATGTCCTGAAGGATCGGCCAGAGCTGGAGGCCGTAGCCCGCCATCAGCCCCATCGCACGCTCGACCGGCTCCAGTCGGCCGAGGGCGGCGAACTCGTCCAGCAGGAACAGCACGGGCCGGGCAGGGCGGGCGGTCGATCGCGCCATGTCGGTGACGGCCTGGCTTACCAGCAGCCGCAGCCAGCGGGCATAGGTATCGAGGCGATCGGGCGGGAGCACCAAGAACACGGTAGCGGTCGTGTCCTTCAATCCTGCGAAGGTGAAATCCGACGCGGCCGTGCTGGCGACGATGCGCGGGCTGTCGAGAAAGTGGGTGTGGCGCTGCGCCGAGGACAGCACGCCGGCGGCTTCACGGTCGGACTTGCCGAGCTGGCGGTTGGCGGCGCGGGCGATCAGGCCCCCGGCGCCGGCGCTGTCCTGCATATCGGCCAGCAGCGCGGCGAAGGCGGCAGGGGCGAGCGTCAGCTTGTCGCGCACCGTCGCCAGCACGCGGGCGTCGGCAGGTTCGTGGACGACGGTGTGCAGGATCAGCCCGGCGATCAGCGCCCTGGCTTCCTCGTTCCAGTGGGCTTCGCCTGATTGTCCCGGCGCATCGTGGACCAGCGCATCGGCGAGGGTGTTGGCATCTTCCGCGAGATCGAGGCTGGCAGGATCGAGCCGGTCGAGTGGATTGTAGCGGGCAGGGAGACCTTGCCCCTGGCGGCACGGGCGCGGGCTGTGACGCGGGCATTCTCGCCCTTGGGGTCGATGCAGATCACCGAGCGATCGAGCAGCAGCAGGTTGGGGATGATCGTGCCGACGCCCTTGCCCGAGCGGGTGGGTGCCATCGTCAGCAGATGCGCCGCGCCGTCGTAATGCAGCAGCTTCCCCGATTTCGCCGAGCGGCCGATCAGGAGATCCCCGTTCGCTTCCAGCTTCCGCACATCGGCACGGTCGCCGAACCGGGCGGAGCCGAGCAGTTCGTTCCGCTCGCTGGTAACGCGCCGGTTGTAGCGCCAGGCCAGGAACAGGATTGCGCCGGCCAGCAGGAACGGAATGTCGGTCGCGATCTCGCCATAACCGAAGATGCCCTTGAGCCAGGCGTTGCTCGCCATCAGCACCACGAAGGCGACGAAGACCGCGAACAGGGGTCTGATCCGTCGCCTCGGCATCAGCGCGCCGCCATCGGCGTGACCGGCAGAGACCGGTCGGCGTCGGGATGATCGAGCAGCCGGAGCAGGATTTGCGACACGAGGGGAGGGGGCACGCCCTCATCCAGCATCATCTCGAAAAACGCATCGTCGTTGGGCGTCGGGATCATGTTTTCGATGACCAGGTTGGCGCGCGCGTCGGCCATGTCCTGATGCCACATGGCGATTTCCGCCGACGTGCCGCGCACGAAATCCATCGCGCGCACCTCGCGGCGGATCGCCTCGATATCGAAATCGGCCATCCTCTTATCTCCTCAGAGCCGCAATCCAAACCTAGGCCCCGCCCATGTCATGGCGAGGTACAGCGCGATGGTGAGCAGGCACCCAGCCGTGAGCGCCAGCCAGAACGGTGCGCTGCGATTGAGCATGGCCGGGATCAGCAGAAACATCGGCAGCGAGGGCAGCACGAACCAGAAGGTCGCACCGGCGTGAGCTGCCATGCGGACGGGATCGCGCGTGTCGCGCCAGAGCCAGATCATACCCAGCACGGAAACGAGGGGGAGCGAGGCGACCAGTGCACCGACGCCAGGGCTGCGCTTCGCGATTTCGGAAACGGCGACGATGATGATCGCCGAAATGCCGGCCTTGAGAAGCAGGTAAAAGCACAGGACACCTCAGCTATCGATCAATGGTTCGGCTTCCGCATCGAACGCGCGTTTTCCGCGTCTTTTCCACAACGCCAGCACGTCGCCGGCATCGTCGCCGCGCCCACGTCCAGCGAGATCGAGCAGCGCGCCGTAGAGCGTCGCGCGATCGTCGTCGGTCAGCTCGACCAGCCCCGCTTTCTGGACCAGCCCGCCCAGCTCAATCAGGTGGCGTGTGCGTTCCCGACGCTGCATGACCCAGCCCCTGCTATCCGTGCGTCGTTCCGCCGCTTCCGCCCGCAGCGTCGCGGCCCGGTTCAGCCGCAACGCCCGATCCGTCGATTGCAGCAGCGCCAGCACCCCCCTCGACTTCGATCGGGACAGGTTTGCGCCCGCGCCGTTGAAAGAAGGCCGCGCCCTTCGCGCGCCATGCCTCCTTCGCGCCCGCATCCTTCGACCCGAGCGCATCGAGCAGGACGCCGGCGAGGGTTTCCGCATCGAGCGCGTCGGCCCCGGTCGCCGCGACGAGCTGGCCGAGTTGTTCGACCCGTTTTGCCTTGAGCGCGCGGGCCTTGTCACCCAGCGCCTTCAGTTCGGCATCGTAATCGCGAACCTTCCGCATCGCCGTCACCCTTCCGCGTATCGGTCAGCAGCATCTTAGCGCGTCCAGCATACTGGTAAAGCCGGAACGGGCAGAAAGCGGCACCAAGTCAATCAGGAGATGCGAAGCAGATCGTGAGTGCGCGCTTATACGTCGTTGCCGACGTGCGCTAAGTAGGGCAGTGTGCGAAGCGTCATGGCGATCTACCATTTCTCCGCCAAGGTTGTGAGCCGCGCGAACGGATCGAGCGCCGTTGCGAGCGCTGCCTATCGTTCCGCGTCCGAGCTGCACGATGATCGGCTGAACCGCGATCACGACTTCAGCAACAAGGCCGGTGTGATCCACTCCGAGGTGATGTTGCCAGAGGGCGCACCGGAGCGTTTAAACGACCGCACGACCCTGTGGAACGAGGTGGAGGCCGGTGAGAAGCGCAAGGACGCGCAGCTTGCCCGCGAGGTGGAGTTCTCGATTCCACGCGAAATGAACGAGAAGCAGGGCGTCCAGCTCGCGCGCGATTTTGTGAAGAAGCAGTTTGTCGATCGCGGGATGGTCGCGGACCTGAACGTGCATTGGGACAAGGCGAAGGACGGCACGCCCAAGCCGCACGCGCATGTGATGATGACGATGCGCGACGTGGGGCCGGAGGGGTTCGGGAAGAAGAACCGCGACTGGAACAGTACCGAGCTGTTGAAGGACTGGCGCGAGGCGTGGAGCGCGCACGTCAACGAACGCATGGCGGAGCTGGGGCTTGAGGGTCGCATCGACCATCGCAGTTACGAGGCGCAGGGGATCGGGCTGGAGCCGCAGCACAAGATCGGCCCGGCCGCATCGCGCCGGCCGGAGCAGGGGCTTGAGGCGGAGCGGATCGAGGATCACACGCGCATCGCCCGTGAGAACGGCGCGAAGATCATCGCCGATCCCAATGTCGCGCTGGACGCGATCACGCGCAGCCAAGCGACGTTCACCACCCGCGATCTTGCGACGTTCGCGTTCCGGCACAGCGACGGCAAGGAGCAGTTCGATCAGGTGATGGGGGCGGTGCGCGCCAGCCCCGAGCTGGTCGCATTGGGGAAGGACGGACGCGACCAGGAGCGGTTCACGTCGCGCGACATGATCGCGACCGAGGCGCGGCTGGAGCGCGCCGGTGACGATTTATCGAGGCGTTCGGATCACGGGCTCCCGGCAGCTTCAAACAGGGGGGGTCGGGAGGGCAACCGCGCTGCCGGGAGTGAGGGTATAACGCTCGGCGACGAACAAGTTGCCGCGCTTGAGCATATTTCCCAGCCGAACGGTCTGGCGGCGGTGATCGGCTATGCCGGTACAGGCAAGTCGACGATGCTGGGTGTGGCGCGGCAGGCGTGGGAGGATGCCGGCTACACGGTGCGTGGCGCGGCGCTGTCGGGCATCGCGGCCGAGAACCTCGAGGGCGGATCGGGCATCCGGTCCCGCACCATCGCCAGCCTTGAACACGCATGGGGGCAGGGGCGCGAGCAGCTAGGCCCTAGGGACGTGCTGGTTGTGGATGAGGCCGGCATGATCGGTTCGCGCCAGATGGAGCGCGTGCTGTCTCACGCCCGCGACGCGGGCGCAAAGGTGGTGCTGGTCGGCGATCCCGAGCAGTTGCAGGCGATCGAGGCGGGCGCGGCGTTCCGAGCCATCACCGAGCGGCACGGCGCGGCCGAGATCACCGAGATCAGACGGCAGCGCGAGGATTGGCAGCGCGACGCGACGCGCGCGCTGGCGACGGGACGCACAGCGCAAGCGATCCACGCCTATGACGGCAAGGGCATGGTCCACGCGGCCGACACGCGCTTGGCTGCGCGGGGCGAGCTGGTGGACGGTTGGGATCGTGCCCGTCAGGCCGAACCTGGCAAGAGCCGGATCATCCTCACCCACACCAACGCCGAGGTGCAGAGCCTCAATGGCGAGGCGCGCGACCGGTTGCGCGCATCCGGCGACCTTGGCGACGACGTGACGGTGAAGGCCGAGCGCGGTGAGCGTCAGTTCGCGACCGGCGACCGCATCATGTTCCTGCGCAACGAGCGCGGCATGGGGGTGAAGAACGGCACGCTGGCGACGATCGAGCGGGTATCGCCCGGGGGCATGGCGGTGCGCCTCGATGACGGGCGCGGGGTCGCGTTCGACACGAAGGACTATGCCCATGTCGATCATGGCTATGCGGCGACGTTCCACAAATCGCAGGGCGTGACGGTCGATCGCGCGCACGTCCTCGCTACCCCCGGGATGGACCGCCACAGTGCCTATGTCGGCATGTCGCGGCACCGCGACGACGTGCAGCTTCACTATGGCCGCGACGACTTCGCTGACCAGCGCCAGCTTGTTCGCGCCCTGTCGCGCGAACGCGGCAAGGACATGGCCGGCGACTATGCCCGACCCGAGCAGGACCAGGCGCGCGCGTTCGCCGATCGGCGCGAGATCCGGTTCCCGGAACTCGCGCGTGAAATGGTGGCGAAGGTCCGCGACAAGGCCAAGGGCATGTTCGCCGGCTTCCGGCCGAAGCCGGCGACCGAGAAGGCGACGTCGCCGGAGCGTGTCGCGGCCGATCGGCCGCTGGCACCCTCGCAGGCCCGCGCGATCGAACGCTATGGGCGCGCCGCAGCCGATATAGGCCGGATGCGAGACAAGGGATTGCCGGTGCTGGCGCACCAGGAACAGGCGCTGGCAAAGGCCGGCGACGCGCTCGACCAGGTGCGACCACATGCTGCGCGTGACCTCGCCAGCGCGATCGAGCGCGATCCCCGGCTCGCGCGTGACGCGGCCGAGGGGAACACGGGCGGCGCGGCGAAGGCGATGGAAACCGAGCGCCAGGTCCACATCGACCCGGAGAAGCGCGCGGGCCGGTTCGTGGAGCAGTGGCAGGGCATGAAGGAGGCGCGGGCCAGTATGGAGCGTGCCGGCGACCATGCGGGTGCGGAACGGCTCGGCAAGCGCATGGAGAGCTTCGCGGGCGGGCTGCACCGCGACCCGCAGCTCGAATCCGCGCTGCACCGGCGCGCGCCCGAGCTGGAATTGAAAATGGAGCGCGGCCGATCGATCGCAAACGAGCTGGCGCAGTCGGTCAGCATCGGGCGTGACCGCGACCGTGGCATGAGCCGGTAGGTGACGATGGACGACGATATTCAGGAAGGCGGCGATCCGGCGGAGGCGTTCGACCGGTTGCGTGCCGTGATCGAAGGCCAGGACCGCGAGCTGGCGTTGCTACGCCGTGCCGTGGAGGGCTTGGCGGCCGAGCGGGCGCATATCGACGTTCCCGACTACACCGAGACATTAGGCCGCATACAGCAGGGCGTGGACGCCACGGCCGACCGGATCGCTGTCATCAACGACGTGATCGCGCGAAGTCCGGCGCTGGCGATGACGCCCGACCAAATGGCGCAGCGGATCGCCACAGCGGGCAACGCCGCCCGGCGCGAGGATCAGGCGGCGCTTGCCACGGCAAGGAAAGGCTTGGAGGACGTAACGCGGCAGCTTCATGCCTATGTCGTGTCCGGGCGAACGGGCGACGAGCAAAACCGTTGGCTGGCATGGTCCGCGATCGGCGGTGCGATCATCGGCATCGTGTTGTGGGCGTTGCTCGCGGGACCGATCTTACGAGCCACCCCGGATCGCTGGCGTTTGCCTGAGAGCACGGCAGCGCGGATACTTGGCGGATCGGCATGGGAGGGTGCGCGCCGGCTAGCGACGACGAACGGGGTCGATACTTGGAACGCGATGGTGACGGGCGCGGCGATCGGCCAAGGCAACGAGGATGCGCTTGAGCGATGCCAGCGGGAAGCGAAGAAAGCGGGTGAGCCGGTGCGATGCACGGTCAGGATCAAACCTGAGAAACGGAAGGCCACGCAATAACGAGCAGAGGGGGGTGAGCGGCCTCTGGCAAAAGCAGCTATCAGGACCAGTCGCACCTAGGGTCAGGACTTCATGACCAAGCCTGATCATCTCTCGAGCCCAGTGATGAGCGCTGCCACAAGCTTCCATCACGACCAAGGCGGGAGGCTGTTTGGCCATGAACTCGGAGAAGCTTTGGCGTGACAGCTTTTTGCGGAACCTTGGCTCTCCGGTCATCGATGCCCCGTGAACCTGAAAAACAGCCTTTGCCAGATCCACGCCAATCATCGTCTCGTTCATCATGGTCGCCGTCCTCTCCGCTAAGCTTGAGCACTTCCTGGCATAATGCGATGCCGTCCGGGGGGGCGGCAACCACCCCATCTCGTTGATCAAAGCCAGAAGATGACAGTGGCAGCGAGGGCGATGGCGGACAAGAAGACCGTCGGACACCTGTCGTAGCGGGTCGCAACGCGGCGCCAGTCCTTCAGCCGTCCGAACATGATCTCGATACGGCTACGGCGCCTGTAGCGGCGTTTGTCGTATTTGATGGGCTCGAGCCGAGACTTCCGACCTGGGATGCATGGCTGGATGCCCTTGGCCTGCAAGGCATCCCTGAACCAGTCGGCGTCGTAACCGCGGTCGCCGAGCAGCCATTGCGCCTTGGGCAGATCGTCGAGCAATGCGGCCGCACCGGTGTAGTCGCTGACCTGTCCGGCGGTCATGAAGAAGCTGAGCGGACGGCCGTTTGCGTCGGTCACGGCATGGAGCTTCGTGTTCATGCCACCTTTGGTGCGACCAATCAGGCGCCCGAGATCCCCTTTTTAACCCGCAGGCTCGATGCCGTGCGGTGCGCCTTCAGATACGTCGCGTCGATCATGACGGTCTTTGGGTCGGCATCAGCGGCAGCCAGACCTTCCATCATGCGGAGGAACACACCCATCTCACCCCACCGTTTCCAGCGATTGTAGAGCGTCTTGTGCGGGCCGTAGTCGCTGGGCGCATCACGCCAGCGCAGCCCATTGCGGTTCACGAAAACGATGCCGCTCAACACCCGCCGGTCGTCAACTCGCGGCTTGCCATGGCTCTTTGGGAAATATGGCCGCAGGCGTGCCATCTGCTCGTCCGTTAGCCAGTACAGGTCGCTCATCCTCAGTCTCCTCACGGAGCCTGAATCAGATCGCGCCTCTCACATCAATGGGTCCTGACCCTAACAATGCAAAGATGTTTACGCAGATCACCTCTTGGACGCGCCGTAACCGATCGAATTGAGGGCTTCGCGGACCGCGTCCATCGCACTGGGATCGTCTATCGTGGCGGGAAGAGCCACTGCCTCATCATCGGCGACGCGGCGGATCGCTGCGCGGAGGATCTTGCCTGATCGTGTCTTAGGCAGCAGCCGCGTGACCACTACAGACTTGAAGGCGGCGACCGGCCCGAGTTCGTTGCGCACCCGCTCCACGACTTCGCGACATACCGTGTCGTCGCTCCGATCGACACCGGTCTTTAGCACCACCAATCCCACCGGGACCATGCCCTTCAGTTCGTCGGCCGCGCCGATCACTGCACATTCGGCGACATCGGGATGGGCCGCGATGATCTGCTCGATGCCGCCGGTCGACAGCCGGTGGCCTGCGACGTTGATGATGTCGTCGATGCGGCTCATCACATGGACAAAGCCTCCGGCGTCAATCAAGCCCGCGTCACCGGTGGTGTAGTATCCCGGGTGAGCCTCCAGATAGGAGGCGCGGAACTGCTCGGCCCGCTGCCACAAGGTCGTGAGTGCGCCCGGCGCGAGTGGAAGGCGGATGACGATGTCGCCCGTCTCGCCGATCGCCACCAACCTGCCGTCCGGGCCCAATACCTCGAAGTGGTTGCCGGGCACCGGCCTGCCCGCACTGCCATGCCGCGTTTTCGTCTCGCCAAGGCCCAGGCAGATCGCCAGCGCCGGCCAACCCAGTTCGGTCTGCCACCAGTGATCGATGACCGGGACGTTCAACATCGCCTCCGCCCAACGGAGCGTGTCCGGATCGGCGCGCTCGCCGGCCAGGAACAGAGCGCGCAGGCTGCCAATACCATCCGCCGCTACATGCTTGCCATCGGGATCGTCGCGCTTGATCGCACGGATCGCAGTCGGCGCGGTGAACAGCACGCTGACACCGTGGTCGCGAATGACACGCCAGAAGGCTCCGGCGTCGGGCGTCCCGACCGGTTTGCCCTCGTAGAGCACGGTGGTGCAACCGCAGAACAGCGGCGCATAGACGATATAGCTGTGGCCCACCGCCCAGCCGATGTCCGAAGCAGACCAGAAGGTCTCACCCGGTTGCACGCCATAGATGTTCGGCAGGCTCCAGCTTAGTGCAACCGCATGGCCGCCATTGTCATGAACGACACCCTTCGGGATGCCGGTCGTACCGGAGGTGTAGAGGATGTAGAGTGGATCGCCCGAAGCCACCGTCACGCAATCGGCATGCGGTGCTGCGGCGACCGCCTCGGTCCAATCGATATCACGCCCCGGCATGAGAAGCGCGGTGCATTGCGGCCTCTGGAGCACGATGCAGCTATCCGGCTTGTGCGTGGAAAGCGCGATCGCGTCATCCAGCAGCGGCTTGTAGGCGACGACCCGCCCAGGCTCGAGACCACAGGAGGCGGTGAGCACTAGCTTGGGGGTCGCGTCCTCAATGCGTTTGGCTAGCTCGGCCGCAGCGAATCCGCCGAACACCACCGCGTGGATCGCGCCGAGCCGCGCACAGGCGAGCATTGCGAACACTGCCTCGGGTACCATCGGCATATAGACCAGCACCCGGTCACCAGCCTCAACTCCCTGCGTAACCATCATGCCTGCGACACGCCCGACATGATCGTATAGTTCTAGGTAAGTGAAACGGCGGACCGATTCCGTCATCGCGCTGTCGTAGATCAGCGCGAGCTGATCGCCGCGTCCGGCGGCGACGTGTCGATCGAGTGCGTTGTAGCAGCTGTTCAGCTTACCGTCGGGGAACCAGTGCCAGGTGCCATCGGGCTCGACTGCGGCGGCACGGCGCGGTTCAGCAATCCAATCGACAGCGCGAGCAGCTTCCAGCCAGAAGGCTTCGGGCTCCGCAATGCTGCGGCGATAGACATCGGCATAGTCGCGAGCGTTCGTTTGGCCCATCACTGTCATTCTCTGCCCGATCTCAACGGTCAGGCCGCCCGCTCGCGCAACATGTCCAGCGCAACATCGACGATCATGTCCTCTTGTCCACCGATCATCTTACGTCGGCCGAGTTCGACTAAGATTGTGCGAGTATCGAGCCCATAATCTGCCGCGGCCTTCTCGGCATGACGCAGAAAGGACGAATAGACCCCGGCATAGCCCAATGCGAGCGTTTCGCGATCTACCCGGACCGGCCGATCCTGCAACGGTCGAACAAGATCCTCGGCAGCATCCATCAGCTTCATGACATTGCAGCCATGGTCCCAGCCCTTGCGGTCGGCCGCCGCGACGAAAACCTCGAGCGGCGCATTGCCCGCTCCCGCGCCCATCCCCGCCAGGCTCGCGTCGATGCGGATGGCTCCCTCCTGCGCGGCGACGATCGAATTGGCGACGCCGAGAGACAGGTTATGATGCGCGTGCATGCCGCGCTCGGTTTCGGGCTTGAGCACGCGATCATAGGCCTTGAGGCGCGCACGCACGCCGTCCATGTCGAGCGCGCCGCCGCTATCAGTCACATAGACGCACTGCGCGCCGTAGCTTTCCATCAGCAGCGCTTGGCTGGCCAGCGCGTCGGGTTCGACCATGTGGCTCATCATCAGAAAGCCAGACACATCCATGCCGAGATCGCGGGCGATGCCGATATGCTGTTTCGAGACGTCGGCCTCGGTGCAGTGTGTCGCAACACGGACCGACCGTACGCCTAGTTCATAGGCCCGGCGGAGTTCGTCGACTGTGCCGACGCCTGGCAGGATTAGCGTGGTCAGCACCGAATTGGTCAGAACCTCTGCGACCGCTTCCAGCCATTCCCAATCGGTGTGCGCGCCGAAGCCGTAGTTGAAGCTCGCGCCCGACAATCCATCGCCATGCGCCACCTCAATCGCATCGACCCCGGCTTCATCGAGCGCCTTGGCGATGCTGCGTACATGGTCGAGTCCGTACATATGCTTGATGGCATGCATACCGTCGCGCAGCGTCACGTCCTGGATGTAGATCTTCTGGGTGTTTACGTCGAACGTCATGCTGCGGCCCTCCGGTCCATGATCTTCTGCGCCAGCAGTTCGCCGGTCGCCTTGGCAGCAGCCGTCATGATGTCGAGATTGCCCGAGTAGCTCGGCAGATAATCGCCCGCACCCTCAACCTCGAGATAGATCGAGGTCTTTACGCCGGTGAATTCGCCAAGGCCCGGGATCTTGAGCTTGCTGTTGTCGCCATAGCGCTCGAACTGGACTTCCTGCTTGAGGCGATAGCCCGGCACATAGCCCTGAACCTTGGCGACCATCGCCTCGACCGAAGCGCGGATCGCGTCCTCGTCTGCGCCTTCCGATAGCGTGAACACCGTATCGCGCATGATCATCGGCGGCTCGGCGGGATTTAAGATGATGATCGCCTTGCCCTGCGCGGCACCGCCGACTCGTTCGATTGCACGGGAGGTGGTACGAGTGAATTCGTCAATATTTGCGCGGGTACCTGGTCCGGCCGATCTCGACGACACGGACGCCACGATCTCTGCGTAATGTACCTTCGCGACCTGGCTGACGGCCGCCACCATGGGGATAGTCGCTTGCCCGCCGCACGTCACCATATTGACGTTGGGCGCGTCGAGATTAGCCTGCATGTTCACCGGCGGAATCGTGAACGGGCCGAGCGCTGCAGGTGTCAGGTCAATGACCTGCTTGCCATCGGCACGCAACCGGGCGTCATGTACCTTATGCGCATAGGCGGAGGTTGCATCGAAAACGATGCCAATCTCGGGATAGTCTGCCATCTTGACGAGACCCTCGAGACCTTCATGCGTGGTTGCCACACCGCGTGCCTTCGCCATCGCCAGGCCCTCTGACGCCGCGTCGATGCCGACAACCGCCACAAGCTCCATATTTTGCGGATATTTGATCATCTTGATCATCAGGTCGGTGCCGATATTGCCCGAACCAATGATCGCCGCCTTGACCTTCGTGCTCATGATTTCGTCCCATATTCGAAGGCGCAGGTGCCGATGCCGCCGATGCGGGTGCGAACCTGATCGCCGGGAGTGAGTGCGACCATCGGGCCAAGAGCGCCCGACAGGATGATGTCACCGGCCTTGAGCGCCTCTCCGCGCGCGGAGAGCGTTCGCGCGAGCCACTGGACGGCATTGAGCGGATGACCGAGGCATGCGGCACCAGCACCCAGCGATGCGATTGCGCCGTTGATCTCCATCACCATGCCGCAACTGTAGAGATCAAGGTCGCGTAATAGCCGGTGGTCGGTACCGAGCACAAAGAACGCCGAAGAGCCGTTGTCAGCAACCGTATCGGCGAAGGCGATCTTCCAGTCCGCGATGCGGCTATCGACAATCTCGATCGCCGCGACCGCATAGTCGACCGCTGATGTGAGCGTCTCGATCGACACATCCGGATCATCCACATCGCGCGCCATTACGAAGGCGATCTCCGCCTCGGCTTTAGGCTGGATGGCCTTGGCCGGATCGAGCCTGCCGCCATCGGGAATCTGCATGTCCTCGAACAACGCGCCGAGGTCCGGCCGATCGACGCCGAGTTGGGCCTGGACCGCCTTCGCGGTCAGCCCGATTTTGCGCCCGATCAGCCGGCGACCCTGATCCTGCCACAGGCGTGTGTTGATCGCCTGGACGGCATAGGCCCCGTCGATATCGACGGGCTCAAGCAGTTCACGCAATGGGGAAATCGGTACCCCCAAATAAGCTTCGCGCAGCGCCCGGGCCGCAGTCTCATAATCTTTTGCCATGGACGAAGCGTAGGTTTCGATCGGAGACCGGTCAAATCATGCTTGCCGACATATCCCATAGCGTGAGAAGTAGCCTTATGATCAAAACTAGAACAGAACCACCGCAAACCTTGATCAAATCGCTTTCGCTGCTGGCCCGTATCCTGGAGGACGATGGCGGCCGTTCGCTATCAGGGGTGGCGGTCGAAGCTGGGATTCCACTGTCCACCGCACACCGCCTGGCGGTCGGGTTCGAGAAGAGTGGCTTCCTGCTCCGTGTCGGCCGTGGCCAATATGTCGCTGGGCCGGTCTTGTCCCGGATCGCCGCTGCACGGCGCGACTGGGGAAGCTTCGCCTCACGGGTGGCCCGACCGCTCCTAAAAGAGCTCTATCGCCGAACGGGCAAGACCGTTCATTTTGGCATCTTCGAGGACAATATGATGACTTACCTGGTCAAGATCGGTGATCCTCGCTGCGTTATGATCTCACGGCAGGGTATGCAGTTGGAGGCCTATTGCTCAGGCATCGGCAAGGCGCTGCTGGCGAATCTGCCGCAGAAGGAGCGGGAAGCCTATCTGGCAGCGGGCCCATTCGTCGGCCTGACGTCGAAGACGATTACCTCGGCCACCGAACTGGCACGCGAACTTGCGGATATCCGCGAGCGCGGCTATGCCATCGACGATGGCGAGATCACCCCGGGGCTGATATGCATTGCGGTCCCGATCGGAAGCGAACAGGGAGTGTTAGCTGCTATTTCCCTGATCGTGACCCATATCGGCGAGCCATGCATACCGACCGACTTCCTGCCGCCGCTGATCGAAACTGCACGCGTGATCGAATCGCGGCTATTTCCCTATCGGAGCTGCACATGAACGGCTTGAATCAGGTCATATAAACACTTGCTCGATGAATGCAGGTGGGGCGATGTAGCCAGCAGCACCGATCTCTGTACATGACGCTTCCGCCGCCGCATGAGATGCGCCGAGTTTGTATGAACTGCACGAGTACAGAACTTTACTACGAAACCCTGCCGGGGACCCTCAATCTTCGGGCCGGACTCTAGCTCCAAATGGAGGAAAAAACGGGGTCAGGTCAATACCTATACAAGTCGCCTGATGCAGTACCGTCGTCCAGCGATTCCATCCTCAGGTTGTTCACGACAATCGCGCGGATGGCTATTTTCAGTAGCTTGCCGGTCGCGGTATGCGGCAGCTCATCGACGACCACCACATCGTCCGGAATACTCCATTTAGGAACCTTGCCCGTGTACAGGTCTACCATGTCCTGAGTTGAGAAATTCATCTCCGGGTTAAGCTGCACGACGAGCACCGGGCGCTCGCCCCAACGCTCGTCCGGCTTGGCGACGACAGCAGCCTCTTTGATGGCCGGATGGGCCTGAGCGATATTCTCCAGCTCGATCGAGCTGATCCATTCGCCGCCGGATTTCACCACATCCTTGGTGCGGTCGACGATCTGGACGAAACCATCGGCATCCATGGTTACAACGTCGCCTGTGTCGAACCAGCCCTCGGCCGCGTGCGCGTGGCTGATGGGGCTGTTGAAATAGCTAGCGGCTACCCAGGGGCCGCGTACGAGCATCGAACCGAAGCTGTTGCCGTCCCTCGCGATCGGCTCACCCTCGGCGCCTATGATGCAGAACTCCATGCCGAAAAGCGGTCTTCCCTGCTTGGCCTGCAGCGACAGCTTCTGTTCGGCCGGTAGTCCTTCGTGCTTCGTTTTCAACGTCGCGGCGAGGCCGATCGGGCTGGTCTCGGTCATGCCCCACACATGCCGGACCATGACACCTTGGTTCTGGAAGCGACTGATCATGATCGAAGGCGAAGCGGAACCCCCGAT